>NZ_BAAAZP010000034.1:78604-104430 GCF_039536965.1 Nonomuraea antimicrobica
CGGCGCCGGCGCCGCAACCGGGGCGGGCTGCTCGCGCCGCTGCTCGCCTTCGTCGTCCTGGCGGGCATCCTCGGCGGCGGCGGCTACTACGGCTACCTCTGGCTCAGCGACGCGCTCGTGCCCGACGACTTCACCGGTCAGGGCGCGGGCGATGTCGTGATCGAGGTCAAGCAGGGGCAGAGCGCCTCCGAGGTGGCCGAGGAGCTGGCCAAGCAGGGGGTCGTGGCCAGCGCCAGGGCGTTCACCAACGCGATCGGCAACGCGGGCAAGAGCGACCAGTTGCAGCCCGGCGAGTACAAGATGCGCAAGCGCATGTCGGCGGCCAGCGCCGTCACGTTGCTGCTCGCCCCGGACAGCCGGATGCTCGTGACGGTCACGCTCGCGGAGGGCCTGCGGCTGTCCCAGACGTTCGCCAAGCTCGCTGAGGAGACCGGCAAACCGGCCAAGGACTTCGCCGCCGCGGCCAAGGACACCGAGAACCTCGACCTGCCGTCCTATGCCAAGGGCAGGCTGGAGGGCTACGCCTTCCCGGCCACGTACCAGTTCCAGCCCAAGACCACCGCCAAGGAGATGCTGGCGGAGATGGTCAAGCGGTTCAACCAGACCGCCGACCAACTGGACCTCGAAGGCGGCGCGAAGGCCCTCGGCCGCACGCCGCACGAGATCATCGTCATCGCCAGCATCGTCCAGGCCGAGGCCGGCCGGCAGGAGGACATGGCGAAGATCGCCCGCGTCATCTACAACCGGCTCGACCTCGATCCGCCGATGAAGCTGCAGATGGACAGCACGGTGATGTACGCGCTCAACAAGTTCCGCACGACCGCGACCATCGCCGAGACGGAGACCAAGCACCCGTACAACACGTACATGAACCTGGGCCTGCCGCCCGGCGCGATCACCAACCCGGGTGACCACGCCATCGAGGCGGCGCTCAGTCCGGCCAAGGGTGACTGGCTCTACTTCGCGGCCACCGACCCGAACAGCAACGTCACGAAGTTCGCGAACACGTACGCCGAGTTCCAGCAGTTGGAGGCCGAGCTCAGGCGGAACGGCGGCTGACCGCCCCTGCGCCTGCCCGGGGACGTCCCGGGCGGTCGCGGTAGGTCCGAGTCGGCCGTCGTGCTGTTCGGTGGCGATAGGGTCGTGCCTGTTCGGAAGGAGTGGGGATGCGGGCTGCGGTGATGGGCTCGCCCATCGGTCATTCGCTCTCGCCCTGCCTGCACAGGGCCGCCTACCGGGCGATGGGGCTCGACGGGTGGAGCTATCAGGCGTTCGAGTGCGACGAGGCCCGGCTGCCGGAGCTGCTGGCAGGGCTGACGCCCGTGCGCGGGCAGGCCGGCGCGGGAGACGACGCCTGGGCCGGGCTGTCGCTCACGATGCCGCTCAAGCGGGCCGTGCTGCCCCTGCTCGACACGGTCTCCGCGCCGGCCGTGGAGGTCGGCGGGGCCAACACCGTGATCTTCCGGGACGGGCGGCGGCACGGCGACAACACCGACGTCTACGGCATCGAGCGGGCGCTGGCCGGGGCCGGGGTGCCCGCGCCGCGCTCGGCGACCGTGCTGGGCGGCGGCGCCACGGCGGCCTCCACGCTGGCGGCGCTGCGCAACCTGGGGCTGTTCTCGGTCACGCTGCTGGTGCGCGACCCGGCGCGGGCCGGGGAGACGGCGGAGGTGGCCGAGCGGCTGGGCGTGACGCTGGCGGTGGAGACGTTCGACAAGCTCGACGCGTTCACGGGGGTGGACCTGGTGGTCTCCACGCTGCCGGGCGGGGCCGCCGACACCTTCGCTGACCGGCTGGCGCGGGTGCCCGCGCTCTTCGACGTGGTCTACTCGCCGTGGCCGACGAGCGCCGCGGCGGCGGTCGCGGCCGCGGGCGGCACGGTGGTAGCCGGGTTCGAGATGCTGCTGCACCAGGCGGTGCGGCAGGTGCGGTTGATGACCGGCGTGGCCGACGTGCCGGTGGAGGCCATGCGCGCGGCGGCGGAGGCCGAGATCCGCAGGCGCTCGGCCGCCGGACCCGCGTCCTGACGGGCGGTTGCGGGCCCCGGTGGCCCCGCCCGGAATGATTCGAACGGCCCCAGGCGTTGTGGTAGTGTAGCTCTCTGATCGGTCCGGCATGCCTTGCTGGACGCGCAAGCGGAGGTCTCCCTCCCACCTGAGTCGCCGGAAAGGCGGCCGGGTCCAGGATCACGCCGGACTACTCCGGGGAGCTCGAGGCCACGAAAGCCACAGAGCTCAGTGGCCCCGCATGCGCGACGTGCGGGGCTTTTCGCGTTCGCGGGAATGCGTAAAGCTCCGATGCGACGAGCACGTAGGGATCGCAAACCTAGGAGGCCCCATCAGCACTGAGCCCCGCATCAACGAGCGTATCCGAGTTCCCGAGGTTCGCCTCGTGGGCCCGAACGGCGAGCAGGTAGGCATCGTCTCGATTCACGACGCGCTGAAGCTCGCCCAGGAGGCCGACCTCGACCTCGTCGAGGTCGCGGCCACGGCTCGACCGCCCGTGTGCAAGCTCATGGACTACGGCAAGTTCAAGTACGAGTCCGCGATGAAGGCGCGCGAGGCGCGCAAGAATCAGGCGCACACGATCATCAAGGAGATCAAGCTCCGGCCGAAGATCGACCCGCACGACTACGAGACCAAGAAGGGTCACGTGGTGCGGTTCCTCAAGGCGGGAGACAAGGTCAAAGTCACGATCATGTTCCGCGGACGCGAGCAGTCCCGGCCGGAGCTCGGCTTCCGGCTCCTGCAGCGGCTGGCGGACGACGTCCAGGAGCTGGGGTTCGTGGAGTCCCACGCCAAGCAGGACGGCCGTAACATGATCATGGTGATCGGTCCGCACAAGAAGAAGGCCGAGGCGAAGGCGGAAAAGGCCGCAGCCAAGGCCCAGCGTGGCAGCGAGGAGCCTTCCGCACAGGAGGCATGACCCGCGGTTGGGGTTAGCCTTACAACACCCCAGCAGCCACCGGCAGACGAAGACGCCGCGACCGGGTCGGCCAGCACCGGCCCGGCCAGCGGCACGACCGAAACGAGGAGAGACGGCGACATGCCGAAGATGAAGACGCACAGCGGTGCGAAAAAGCGGTTCCGGGTCACCGGCACCGGCAAGATCAAGCGTCGCCGTGCCAACCGCGCGCACTACAACGAGTGGAAGTCGTCCACGCTGACGCGCCGTCTCAAGAACGAGGTCGTCCTTTCCGACGCCGACTCGAAGAAGATCAAGAAGCTGCTCGCCAAGTAGTGCGAACCCCCGGGGAGAAGAATCATGGCACGCGTGAAGCGGGCGCTCAACGCCAAGAAGAAGCGTAAGGTCGTCCTCGAAAGGGCGAGCGGTTACCGTGGCCAGCGGTCGCGGCTCTACCGCAAGGCCAAGGAGCAGATGCTCCACTCGATGACGTACGCCTACCGCGACCGCAAGGATCGCAAGGGCGCTTTCCGTCGTCTGTGGATTCAGCGCATCAATGCCGCCGCCCGCCAGAACGGCATGACCTACAACCGTCTGATCCAGGGTCTGCGCCTGGCCAACATCGAGGTCGACAGGAAGATCCTGGCCGATCTCGCGGTCAACGACAGCCAGACCTTCGCCACGCTCGTCGAGGCCGCCAAGAAGGCGCTCCCGGCGAACGTGAACGCTCCGGCCGCGAGCTGAAGCGGCTGATCTGACCGAGGGGCCCACCGTCGACGGTGGGCCCTTTGTTGCTGTCTGCACGAGCCGCATGGGCCCGCTTCCTGGGCCGACTTCATAGGGCTGGCTGCGGGGACGGGCGTATGAGCCGTCCGCACGACTGGGGGAGACGATGGCCGGGTCCGAGCTGACCAACGTGAGATCGCCGCGGGTCAAGGCCGCCAGGCGGCTCACCAAGCGGGCCTTCCGCGAGCAGGACAGGAGATTCCTGGCCGAGGGGCCGCAGGCGGTGCGCGAGGCGCTCAAGCTCGACGGCGTGCCGCTCGAGCTGTTCAGCACGGCCGAGGCCGAGCTGCGCCATCCCGAGCTGATCACCGAGGCCACGCTCAAGGGCGTGCCCGTGCACCGGGCCAGCGGCGAGGTCATGGCCGAGCTGTCGCAGACCGTGACCCCGCAGGGGCTGGTGGCCGTCTGCGGGCTCGTCCACGTGCCGCTGGAGGAGGCGCTGCCCGGCCCGGCGCGGCTGGTGGCGGTGCTGGCGCACGTGCGTGATCCGGGCAACGCCGGGACCGTCATGCGGGCGGCCGACGCCGCCGGGGCCGACGCGGTGGTCTTCACCGACGCCTCCGTGGACCCGTACAACGGCAAGTGCGTACGCGCCAGCGCCGGCAGCCTGTTCCACGTGCCCGTCGCGATCGGTGCACCCGTGGGCGCCGCCGTGCGTCAACTCAGGGAGCGGGGCCTGCGCGTGCTGGCGGCCGACGGCGCGGGCAAGCACACGCTCGACGATGTCGATCTCTCGGGACCGACCGCGTGGATCTTCGGCAACGAGGCGTGGGGACTGCCGGAGGAGATACTCGCCGAGGCGGACGATGTGGTCAGAGTGCCCATCTACGGACAGGCTGAAAGTCTGAACCTGGCCACCGCCGCGGCGGTATGCCTTTACTCCTCGGCCAGGGCGCAGCGAGTGCCCTAGGCGGCCGGAAACCCGCTATTGTCGGCGTTGTAGGTGGAGGAGGCGAGGTCGTGCACGGCGCAGACACCGACGGGCGAGTCGTGGCCGCCGTGTGCACGATAGCCATCGACGATCTTCCCGACGGCCTCATCGTGACCGACCGAAACGGGCGCGTGCAGGCGGTCAACCGGGCCGCCGCCCGGCTCACCGGCGTCGCCATGGAGCGCGCGGTCGGCCGGCACATGAACGACGTGTTCCCGTTCCGCGACAACGACGGGCGCGACTGGTGGAAGGCGCTCGACCCCGACGGCGGGCTGCGCACCCGCGTACGCGTGCCCGAGCGGCCGCTGCACCTGCCCGGCGGTCAGGAGCTCTACGTCGCCGCCCGGCTCGTACGCGAGCCGGAGCGCGGCGGCGAGGTCGACCGCGTGGCGATCACGCTGCGCGACGGCGGCGCGCGGGCCCGGCTGGAGCGCAGCCGCGCCGACCTGGTCTCCACCGTGGCCCACGAGCTGCGCTCGCCGCTGACCAGCGTCAAGGGCTTCACGGCGACGTTGCTGGCGAAGTGGGAGCGGTTCACCGACGAGCAGAAGCGCGTCATGCTGGAGACCGTCAACAACGACGCCGACCGCGTCACCCGGCTCATCACCGAGCTGCTCGACGTCTCGCGCATCGAGTCCGGGCGGCTGGAGGTGCGCCGCCAGGTCGTCGACCTGCCCGCCAGGGCGCGGCGGCTCGTCGCGGGCCGGGTCGCGGCAGGTGAGGCCGAAGACCGCTTCCACCTGATCGCGGGCTCCGACCTGCCGGAGATGTGGCTCGACCAGGACAAGATCGACCAGATCCTGGGTAACCTGGTGGAAAACGCGCTGCGCCACGGGCGCGGCACCGTGACAATAGAGATCGAGTCCTTCGAGTGGGGAGTTGCCGTGTCGGTGCGCGATGAGGGCGAGGGCATCGAGCCCGAGCTGGCTCCGCGCGTCTTCAGGCAGTTCTGGCGGGGCGGCAACAGCCGTCGCCGCGGCGGCACCGGGCTCGGCCTGTTCATCGTCAAGGGCTTGGTCGAGGCGCACGGCGGCACGATCACGGTGGCGCGGGCCCCCGAGGGCGGGGCGGAGTTCCGATTTACCCTGCCCACCGGCACGCCCGACTTCGCCGGCGTCTAGTCGCCGCGTTCGGGCCCGGTGGGCGGGTCCCACTAGACTCTTTTCCGCTCAAGCCCTGGATACGGAGCTCACTCTTGTCTGACTACGATCCCGTCGAGGTGACACCGTTGCATGCCGACGAGTTGTCGCGGATGGAGGCCGACGCCGTCGCGGCGATCAAGACGGCCGGCGACCTCGACGCACTCAAGCAGGCCAGGCTGGCGCACGCGGGCGACCGCTCGCCCATCGCCCTGGCCAACCGTGAGATCGGCGCCCTGCCGCCCGCCGCCCGCGCCGAGGCCGGCAAGCGCGTCGGCGTGGCCCGCAAGGCGATCAACGAGGCGCTGGCCGCCCGCCAGGCCGAGCTGGAGGCCGAGCGCGACGCCCGGGTGCTCGTCGAGGAGACCGTCGACGTCACCCTGCCCTGGGACCGGCGGCCGCGCGGCGCCCGCCACCCGCTGACGACGCTGCAGGAGCGCGTCGCCGACGCGTTCGTCGCCATGGGCTACGAGGTGGCCGAGGGTCCCGAGCTCGAAGGCGAGTGGTTCAACTTCGACGCACTCAACATCGCCAAGGACCACCCGGCCCGCTCCGACCACGACACGTTCTTCGTCGACTCCACCGAGTCGGGCATGGTGCTGCGCACGCAGACCTCGCCGGTGCAGATCCGCGCGCTGCTCCAGCGCGAGCTGCCGGTCTACGTGATCTCCCCGGGCAAGACGTTCCGCACCGACGAGCTCGACGCCACCCACACCCCGGTCTTCCACCAGACCGAGGGCCTGGCCGTCGACGAGGGCCTGACGATGGCCCACCTCAAGGGCACGCTTGACCGGTTCGCGGAGGTGATGTTCGGCAAGGGCATCACGACCCGGTTCCGGCCCAACTACTTCCCGTTCACCGAGCCGTCCGCCGAGATGGACCTGAAGTGCTTCGTCTGCCGGGGCGCCTCGGCGGTCCCCGGCAACCCGCCCTGCCGCACCTGCAAGTCGGAGGGCTGGATCGAGTGGGGCGGCTGCGGCATGGTCAACCCGCGCGTGCTCGTCGCGTGCGGCGTCGACCCCTCGCGGTACTCCGGCTTCGCGTTCGGCATGGGCATCGAGCGGACGCTGATGTTCCGCCACAACGCCGAGGACATGCGTGACATGGTCGAGGGAGACGTGCGTTTCACGCTCCCGTTCGGAATGGAGATCTGATGAAGGTCCCGCTCTCCTGGCTGCGGGAGTATGTCGATCTCCCGGCGGTCACCGCGCAGGAAGTGGCCGACAGGCTCACCGCGGCCGGGCTCAAGCTCGAGTCGATCTCCTCGCACGGCCACGACGTCAAGAACGTCGTCGTCGGCGAGGTGCTCGAGATCGAGGAGCTGACCGGTTTCAAGAAGCCGATCAGGCACTGCAGGGTCGAGACGGGCGAGGCCGAGCCACGGATGATCGTCTGTGGCGCCACGAACTTCGCCGCCGGCGACCGCGTGCCGGTCGTGCTGCCCGGGGGCGTGCTGCCCGGCGGGTTCGAGGTCGGGGCGCGCAAGACGTACGGGCGTGTGTCCGAGGGCATGATCTGCTCCGAGCGCGAGCTGGGGCTGGGCGACGACCACAACGGCATCATGGTGCTGCCCGCGGGCACGCCGATCGGCGCCGACGTGGTCGAGCTGCTCGGGCTGCGCGACGAGGTGATCGAGCTGGAGATCACCCCCGACATCGGCTACGCGCTGTCGATCAGGGGGGTGGCGCGCGAGACCGCCACCGCGTTCGGGGTGGCCTTCCGCGACCCCGCCGACGTCGAGCTGCCCGCCGAGAGCGGGCCGTCGTGGCCGGCCGTCATCGCCGACCCGACGGCGTGCGACCGGTTCGTGCTGCGCGAGGTGCGCGGCTTCGACCCGGCCGCGCAGAGCCCGCTGTGGATGCGCGTACGCCTCACCCGGGCCGGTATGCGCCCGGTGTCCCTGGCCGTCGACGTCACCAACTACCTGATGCTGGAGCTCGGGCAGCCGCTGCACGCGTTCGACCGGGCCAGGCTGCGGGGCGAGATCGTCGTGCGCAGGGCCGTGGCCGGTGAGCGGCTGGAGACCCTCGACCACGTGGTGCGCGAGCTCGACCCCGACGACATCCTCATCACCGACCAGTCGGGGCCGATCTCGATGGCCGGCACGATGGGCGGGCTGGAGACCGAGATCTCCGACAGCTCGACCGACATCGTCATCGAGGCCGCCCACTTCTCCGCGACCGGCATCTCGCGCGAGTCGCGCCGGCACGGGCTGGTGTCGGAGGCGTCCAAGCGGTTCGAACGCGGCGTCGACCGTGAGCTGCCGCTCGTCGCCTCGTGGCGGGCCGTGCGGCTCCTGGCCGAGCTGGGCGGCGCGAGCGTCCAGCCCGGGGTCACGCACGCCGAGGTCGAGGTGACGCCCGCGCGCATCGCGATCCCGGCGGGCCACCCGAGCCGGGTGGCCGGGATGACGTACTCGAAGGACACCGTGGTCGCCCGCCTCGAACAGGTCGGCTGCGTCGTGACCGACGGCGCCGACCCGGCCGTGCGCAAGGGCGGCGTGGCCCCGACCGGCGTCGTGACCGGCGGCGCGCTGGCGGCCAGGCTCGCGGTCACCGGCGACGACATGATCACCGTGACGCCGCCGTCCTGGCGGCCCGACCTCACCGACCCCAACGACCTGGCCGAGGAGGTCATCCGGCTGGAGGGCTACGAGAGCCTCCCGTCGGTGCTGCCCTCCGCCCCGGCGGGCGCAGGTCTCACCGAGTCGCAGCGGCTGCGCAGGCGGGTCGGCCGGGCGCTGGCCGAGGGCGGCTACGTCGAGGTGCTGAGCTATCCGTTCATCAGCCCCGACGACTTCGACCGGCTGCAGTTGCCCGCCGACGACGCGCGCCGCCGCGCCGCCCGGCTGGCCAACCCGCTGTCGGAGGACGAGCCGCTGATGCGCACGACGTTGCTGCCGGGGTTGCTGAAGACCCTCGTACGCAACGTCGGGCGCGGCTTCGCCGACGTGGCGCTGTTCGAGACGGGCGCCGTCTACCGGCCGCGCGAGAGCGGGCCCGCGACGGCTCCGGTGCTCGGCGTCGAGCGCCGGCCGACCCTCGAAGAGCTGGCCTCGATCGAGGCGGCGCTGCCCGAGCAGCCGCTGCGGGTCGCGGTGGTGCTGGCCGGGGAGTTCGAGCGGTCCGGCTGGTGGGGCGACGGGCGCGCGGCCTCGTGGGCCGACGCGGTGCAGGCCGCCCGGCTGGTGGCGGGCGAGGCGCGGCTGGAGCTGTCCATCAGCGCCGACCAGCACGAACCGTTCCACCCGGGCCGGTGCGCCGCCCTCTACGTGGGCGACACGCTGGTGGGGCACGCCGGTGAGCTGCATCCGCGGGTGGTCGAGGCGTACGGGCTGCCGGCGCGCACGGCGGCGATGGAGCTGGAGCTGTCGCGGCTGGAGGCGGCCATGCCGGGGCCGGTGCAGACGCCGTCGGTGTCGGCCTACCCGGTGGCCACCCAGGACGTCGCGCTGATCGTGCCCGACTTCACGCCGGTGGCCGACGTCGAGGCGGCGCTGCGCGACGGGGCCGGGGAGCTGCTGGAGTCGATCCGGTTGTTCGACGTCTACGCCGGGGAGCAGGTGGGCGAGGGCAACAAGTCGCTCGCGTACTCGATGCGGTTCCGGGCCGCCGACCGTACGCTGACCGTGGAGGAGACCACGGCGGCGCGCGACGCGGCGGTCGCGATGGCGGCCGACCGGGTGGGCGCGCAGCTTCGCGGGTGAGCGGTTGACGAGGTGACGCAGGGGGGCGGCGCGGCGGACGCCGCGCCGGCCTTTACCGGGCGTCGGCCCTTACCGGGCGTCGGCCCTTACCGGGCGCGGGGCCGGTAGAGCGTGGTGAGGTCGATGTCGATGTCGAACGGGACCGTGAGCTTGAGCCGGTCGTGGTGAACGCCGGCGCTGGCGTAGGCCTTCGTGCCGGGGTCGCGCTCGAAGACGAAGACCGCCGGCTGGCCGTGGATCTCTTCGATACGCCAGTAGTGCGGGATCCCGGCTTCCGCGTAGAGGACGGGCTTACGCTCCCGGTCGCGGACTGCGGATTCCGGTGAGACCACTTCGACGGCCAGCACGACGTCCGCCGCATCGAAGCAGGTGACGTCGGGATCTGTGGGAGCGCCAGGACCCACGACGATGAGGTCGGGCTCCGGACGCTGGCGCGGGCCGAGTTTGACGGTCATGCGCGAGAGCACTTCGTGGTCTCGGATAGCGAGGTCTTCCAGTGCGTTGTACAACCGGTGAATGACCATCTCATGGAAGAGTCTCTGTGGGCTCACGAAGACCAAGCTTCCATCAATCAACTCTGTGTGCGCAGGCAAATCCGGAATGTGATCGAGATCGTCTGCCGTGAAGCCCCCTGGCGGTGGGATCAACCAGTCGGGGTGAGAAGGATGCGTCATCTTTTCGATCACCGCTTCGGCAGTCATGGTGCAACGCTACCAATCTATTGTGCTCACGCCATGTAAACGACAGGACACGGTCGGGTAAGTCTGGAGGATCGGTATGGCGCGGTTGCTGGTCTTCGGCGAGCGGGACGACGCGGAGGAGGTGGCCGAGACGCTGGGGGAGTGGTTTCCGGAGGTCGGGGTGCCTCGGGTGGTGCGGGAGACGCTGGCCGGGGAGGACGACGCCGAGGACGCGCAGTGGCTGGTCGTCGTCGAAGGGCTGGACGAGGCCGTCCTGGGGCGGGTGGACGAGCTGGTCGAGTGGTACGACGGGTGGCGCGAGGAGAGCTGACGGCGTTCGGGCGGACTGTGGTGGGAGGGTGCGGTGGTCGCCCGGACCCTGGGCTGGCTGACGTGCCCGGCGCGGGCTCGGGCGGGCCGAGGTTGTTCGTCGGGTGCGAACATGTGATCCGGCGCGGCCGGAGTGCGGGAGAGTGGGCGTATGCGTGTCGCCGTGCTCTCCGACGTCCATGGTGTGCTGCCCGCGCTCGAAGCCGTGCTGGCCGAGCCCGAGGTGGTGGCCGCCGATCTGATCGTGCTCACCGGTGACGTGGCGGCCGGGCCGATGCCGGTCCAGACGATCGACCTGCTGGTCTCTCTGGGGGAGCGCGCGTTGTGGGTGAGCGGGAACGCCGACCGCGAGCTGGTGGAGGCGGCCGGGGGGAAGGAGAGCCCCTACCCGTCCAGCCAGTGGGCGGCCGGGCGACTGCGGGCCGACCAGGTCGAGTTGCTCGCCGGGCTGCCCGCGCGGCAGGTGCTGGAGCTGGGGCTGCTGGGGGAGACGTTGTTCGTGCACGCCACGCCGCGCGGAGACGAGGAGATGATCCTGGTCGACAGCTCGCTGGAGCGGTGGGGCGAGGTGCTGTCGGGGGAGAGCGCCGAGACGGTGGTGGTGGGCCACACGCACATGCCGTTCGTCCGGCTGGCCGATCGGGTGCTGGTGGTCAACCCGGGGTCGGTCGGGATGCCGTACGGGAGATACGGGGCGCAGTGGGCGTTGCTCGACGGGGAGAGCGGTGCGGTGACCTTGATGACCACGCCGCTCGACGCTCGGCGGGTGGGGGAGCGGCTGGTCGCCGAGAGCGGGTTCGAGGGGATCGAGGAGTGGGTCGGTGAGTACGTTTCCCACGTCTACTCCGATGCCGAGGCGCTGACCGTCTTCGCGAAGGCGGAGCGGCGCCCCTGATCGGCGGCGGTTCAGGGGCGCCGATGGTCGGTGGTGCCAGGGTGCCTGGGTGCCGGAGTTCGGTGGTGCGGGGGGTGCTGGTGTTCAGCGGTGCCGGGGGTGCTGGTCAGGTGGGGGTTTTGGCCTCTGCTTTGGCGTCGGCCTCCCGGCGGGCCTTTTCCGCCAGGGCGTGCTCGTCCGTGCGCGCGTCGTACCGGCGGAACTTCGGCAGGGCGGAGGCCAGGCCGAGGACGGCCGCCACGCAGAGCAGGCCGCCCGCCCCGAGGGAGAAGCGGGTGCCGCCGATGTTCCCCATGAGGCTGGCCCGTGCGTTGCCCAGCATCGGGCCGCTGGCGTAGGAGAGCAGTTCGATGCCCGCCAGGCGGCCGCGCAGCTCGGGCGGGATGGTCTGGTTCCACATCGTCATGCGGAAGATGCCGCTGATCATGTCGGCCGCGCCCGCGAGCGCGAGGCAGGCGAAGATCAGCCAGATGTTCGGAGCCAGGGCGGCCAGGGCCACCGCCGCGCCCCAGGCCGCCGCCGCCACGATCACGCCGAGACCGTGGCGCTGCACCCGGGCCGTCCATCGGCCGGTGAGCGAGGCGATCAGCGCGCCCACCGCGGCGGCCGAATAGAGCAGCCCGAGGGCCTGCGGCGCCTTCAGCTCGTCGGCCAGGAACGGGAACAACGCCGTCGACATCGCGAACACCATGGCGGCAATGTCCACCAGGTAGGTGCCCATGAGGTCCTTGCGGCCAACCGCGTACCGGACGCCCTCGACCAGCGACCGCAGCGACGCGGGCGCGGCGTCCTCGGCGGCCGGGAGCGACCTGACGCGGCTGAGCAGGACCATCGACACCAGGAAGGTCAGCGTGTCGAACGCGTACGCCGAGGCCGGCCCCCACGCCGTCACCATCAGGCCGCCCAGTGCCGGGGCCACGATGGCGCCGAAGTTCCAGCGCAGGCTCGACAGCACCGCGGCGGCGCTCTGCTGCTCGTGTTTGACGACCTGCTGGATCACGGCCTCAAGGCTCGGACGTTGCAGGGAGGCGATGCCGGTGGAGAGCGCGCCCATCACGTACAGGACCCAGACCTGGGGGTCGGGCAGCATCGCGTTGACCATGAGGGCGGCGGTGGTGACCAGCAGGCCCAGCTCGCTCAGCACGATGATCTTGCGGCGGTCGAGCGCGTCGGCGATGGCCCCGCCCCACAGCCCGCACACCACCATCGGGACGAACTCGGCCAGACTCACCAACCCGACGGCCAGATAGGAGTCCGTCAGCTCCTTCATCTGGTACGGCACCGCGACCATGGAGATCATCGTGCCGAACATCGTGATGACGCCGGACCCGAAGAGCAGCCGGTAGTCGCGGGAGTCGCGCAGCGGGCTCAGGTCCAGCGAAAGGTGACGGAGAAGGCGTTTCATGGCAGCGGGCACGAAGTGCAATTTTCCGGTGAACGCCGTGGTCGGGGCAACTCAATTTGTGACTGTGTGAATTCAAGACCATGGGGCGGCGGTTCGAGCGGTCGGGGCTCTGGTGGGACAGCGCCGAGGCGGCCCTCGGAGGTTGTTCCGGGGCCGCCTCGGTGGGTCGACAGCAGGGCTTCAGGGGTGGGGCCGGGCTCAGGAGGGGACCTTGTCCAGGAAGCCGAGGGCCTTGCGGATCCTGCCGTCCTCGGCCAGCTCGATCACGTCGAACCCGATCGCGACCGGCTCTCCGCCCGCCGGGCCCAGGTGCCAGGTGAAGCGGGCGGTGTGGTGGTGGGCGTCGTACAGGTCGCCGGAGGTGAAGACCAGGCCGGGGAACATGCCCTGCGCGCCCTCGATCACCGCGGCGATCCCGGCGTGGCCGGAGACGTCCGCCAGCGGGTCGGTGTAGGTGGCGTCCTCGGTCCACAGTTCGGCCACGGCCTTGGCGCGGGCCTCGGGGTCGGTCTCGTTCCAGCAGGCGACGTAGCGGTCGATGAGGGTCATGGTTCTCGTTCTTTCTCTGTTGTTCGAGAGCGCTGTTGTCCGGGCGCGCTGGGTGGTCAGGCGGTGGTGCGGGTCTTGCGCAGGCCGGTGATCTGGAGTTCGGCGAAGAGGGCGACCACCAGGGCCTGGGCGATGGCCCAGGCAGATCCGGCGGTGGTGAGGTCGGCCGCTCCGGTGACGACGGCGGCGATGCTGCCCAGGGTCCAGACGACGTTCACGGCGATCACGGCCCGGGTGCCGGTGGGGGAGATCTGGCGGCGGCTGGCCAGGACGCCGACCGCGACGGCGTACGCGAGGAGGAAGGCGCCGATGCCGCGCAGCAGGCCGGTGCCGGGGCCGAGCAGGGGGCTCACCGGGGTGGCCAGGGCGAGGTAGGCCAGGCCGTTGCCGCCGGTGACGACGGCGTCGGCGGCCAGCGCGAGGCGCAGGAACTTCATCCGGTCGGGGGTGACGGTCACGGCGGTCATATCGGGCTCCTTGTACGGACGGCCTGGTTGCTGACACCTGAAAGATGTCAGGCCGTGGGTAGGGGCCGCGATTACCCGCGAGGTAGGCGAGGACCGGAATCCGCGCTCTCACCAGGGAGAACGTGGGTGATGTGAGGACCGTCACGCAGGCGGGTCCTGGGATCGCCTCAGGGGTTGCCGAGGATTTCCCGGCGCAGGTGTGTCTTGAGGATCTTGCCGCCGGGGTTCCGTGGCAGTTCGGCGTCGCGGAACCACACGTGTACCGGGATCTTGAACTTGGCGATCCTGCCCGAGAGGAACGTCCGCAGTTCCTCTGCCGTGACCGACGCGCCGGGGGCCAGGCGGATGACCGCCCCGACCTCCTCGCCCAGCTCCTCGTGCGGCACCCCGATCACGGCCACGTCGTCCACCGCCGGGTGCTCGAACAGCGCCGCCTCCACCTCGGCGCAGTAGACGTTCTCGCCGCCCCTGATGACCATGTCCTTGGCGCGGTCCACGATGTAGACGAAGCCCTCTTCGTCGATCTTGGCCAGGTCGCCGGTGTGCAGCCATCCGTCCACGAACGTCCGCGCGGTCGCCTCCGGCTTGTTCCAGTAGCCCAGGATGACGTTCGGGCCGCGTACGCACAGCTCGCCGACCTCGCCGGAGGGCAGGTCGGCGCCGGCCGGGTCCACCACGCGCACGTCCACCACGGGGGAGGGCACGCCGATGCTCTCGGGTCTGGCCAGGTAGTCGGCGCCGCCGTTGCCGATGGCCAGGGCGGAGGTCTCGGTCATGCCGTAGCCGTTGGAGGGGGCGCGGTTGGGGAGGTTCGTGGCGATGCGCTCCAGCAGCTTGGGCGGGGCGGGGGCGCCGCCGTAGCCGAGGGTGGTCAGGGAGGACAGATCGTACTTGCCGAAGTCGGGATGGGACATGAGCTGCCAGGCGTTGGTGGGCACGCCGACCATGGCGGTCACCCGTTCGCGCTCGATGAGACGCAGCGCCTGCTCGGGGTCCCACTTGTACATGAGCACGAGGCAGCCGCCGCCGAACATCGTGCTCGTCATGGCCGAGAAGCAGCCGGTGACGTGGAAGAGCGGGACGGTCAGGAGCGAGACCCTGCGGACGCCGGCCGCCGCCCCCGCGTCCTGTCCGGCCAGGACGGTCGCGCGCATGAGCCCGTACGCGATCGTCATGGGCGACTGGCCCAGGTTGCGGTGGCTGCCCAGCGCGCCCTTGGGGCTGCCGGTCGTGCCCGAGGTGTAGAAGATCGTGGCCGGGTCGTGCGGGGCCAGCTCGACGTCGGGGAGCTTCGCGTCGGCGGTGACCTCGCCCATGACCTCGTCGAACGCGCGGGCCCCGGCCGGCGCCGCGCCCCTGGTGACGATCATCGGCACGCCCGTGGCGGCCAGCCGTGCCGCGCGCTCGCCGTCCGCGATCAGCACCTTGGCGCCGGAGTCGCGTACGCCGTAGGCCAGCTCGGTCTCCGTCCACCAGGCGTTGAGCGGTACGGCGACGGCGCCCGCCACCAGCGCGGCCGAGAACGAGACCACCCATTCCGGGTAGTTGCGCATGGCCACGGCCACCCGGTCGCCCTTGGTCACGCCGTACTCCTCGACCAGGCGGGTGGCGAGGGTGGCGGCGCGGCGGAAGTGGTCCTCGAACGTGAGGTGCTCGTCCTCGTACACCAGGAAGACCTTGTCGCCGTGGAACCTGCTCATCTCCAGCAGCGCCCGGAAGTGGGCGGGGGCGTGCTTCCACGTGCGTACGCCGGTGTCGCCGATCTCCTCGATCTCAAAAAGCTGGCCGGGGCCGGTGAGCTGGGCCTGGACCTGGGCGTGCGAAAGAGACATCCGCTGAACTCCCGCAGTGGACGATTATCCCGGATAAATCACAGTACCGACCGGTAGGTACGCCGCGCTAGACAGTCAAGTCGTGACCTGGTGCCTTGTGAAAGTTTCACTGTCAATCCGATAGTTTCTACGCTCCAACTGCTGCTCTGGTGCTGCGGTGAGTTCGTGGTTGACCGCGCACTCACATGTCAATACCGTCGTCGGTGCGGTCCGATCCGGGCCGAAACTTTCGGAACCGAGTGCCTGCCTCCGGAGGTAGATGTCCCGTGCATTCGTCCTCGCTCCTCAGAGCCCTCACGTTAGTGGGGATGCTCGCAACCTTCCTCCTGCCCACCAGCCCGTTCGTCAGCGCGGCCGAGGCGTCGGCGCCCCTGCGCACCCACGCCGCGGCCCGGGGCAAGTTCATCGGCACGGCGCTCGCCACCGGCCCGCTGTCGAACGAGACCTCGTACCGCGACCTCGCGGCCACGGAGTTCAGCCAGGTGACGGCCGAGAACGCGATGAAGTGGGAGTCCACCGAGCCCAGCCAGGGCCAGTTCACCTTCTCCGGCGCCGACGCCGTCGTCAACTTCGCCACCCAGAACAACCAGCAGGTCCACGGCCACACACTGGTGTGGCACAGCCAGACGCCGGGCTGGGTGCAGGGCCTGGGCGCCACCGCCATGCGCGCGGCCATGCAGAACCACATCAGCCAGGTCGTCGGCCGCTACGCCAATAACCCGGCCGTGGTGTCGTGGGACGTGGTGAACGAGGTGTTCGACGACAACGGCGGCATGCGCACCTCGTTCTGGTACAACACGCTCGGCCAGAGCTACATCGCCGACGCCTTCCGCGCCGCCCGCGCCGCCGACCCCAACGCCCGGCTGTGCATCAACGACTACAACGTCGAAGGCGTCAACGCCAAGAGCACCGCGATGTACAACCTGGTCTCCTCGCTGCGCCAGCAGGGCGTGCCGGTCGACTGCGTGGGCCTCCAGGGCCACCTGGCCATCCAGTACGGCTTCCCCGGCGACCTTCAGCAGAACCTGCAGCGCTTCGCCGACCTCGGTGTCCAGGTGCGCATCACCGAGCTGGACGTGCGCATGCAGACGCCCAGAGACGCCACCAAGGACGCCACCCAGGCCACCTACTACCGCAACGTCGTCAACGCCTGCAACGCCGTCACCGCCTGCGCCGGGGTGACGATCTGGGGCTTCACCGACAAGTACTCCTGGGTGCCCGACACGTTCCCCGGCCAGGGCGCCGCGCTGATCTACAACGAGAGCTACCAGCAGAAGCCCTCCTACACCGCCGTGCACGACGCGCTGGCGGGCGGCACCGGCGGCGACACCACCCCGCCCACCACGCCGGGCACGCCCTCGTCCGGCAGCGTCACCGCCAACTCCGCCGCGCTGACCTGGACGGCCTCGACCGACAGCGGCGGCAGCGGGCTGGCCGGGTACAACGTCTACCGGGAGCAGGGGGCGACCGACCCGCTGCTCGGGCAGAGCACGACCAACTCGATCAACCTGACCGGGCTGTCACCGGCCACCCAGTACCAGGTCTACGTACGGGCACGTGACGGGGCGGGGAACCTGTCGGGCAACTCGCCGGCGGTCACGTTCACGACCACGTCCGGCCCCGGCGGCGGCGGGCCGTGCACCGCGGCGGGCACCGTGCAGACGCAGTGGAACAACGGCTACGTGATCCAGCCCGTCACCGTCACCAACACCGGCGCCTCCGCCATCACCGGCTGGACCGTCACCTTCACCCTGCCCGCCGGGCACACGCTGACCGGCTCGTGGAACGCCACCCTGACGGTCAGCGGCCAGACCGTCACGGCCAGGAACGCGAACCACAACGGCACCCTCGCGCCGAACGCCGCCACCAGCTTCGGCTTCCAGGTGAGCCGCCCCAACGGCAACACGCAGACGCCGTCGGGCTACACCTGCGCCTGAGCGGAGGATCCCCCGGGGCCTGCCCGGCCTGCCCGCCCGGCGCCGGTCGCCGTCCCGGGGGATCCTCTTCACGGATGGGGTGCACACCCGATCGTCACCGCCCGTCGAGGACGGTGCCGATGCCTCTGGCCGCCAAATGGGCAACGTCGCGGGCGGGCGTTGCCCGGCGCCATCGGGATGCATAACGTTTTGTGCGAAGGCGCCATCGAAGGCTGACACACCCATCCGCTGAGGAACCTGCTGAGGAGCTTGCCTGATGCATGACGACCGTAACCTGGTCGAAGGCCGTTTGAAGCGTGTGCTGGAGGAACGCATCCGCCCGGCGATCCACCCCGAGTCGGTGCCGCTGGAGGTGTCGGTCTGGCACGCGCCGGACGAGCCCGTCCCGGTGGCGGAGGGCCTGGCCGCGCCGCCGCAGCCGATCGCGGTGGGGCAGGCGTGGGGCGCGCCGTGGGGCACGAGCTGGTTCACGGTGTCCGGCACCGTGCCCGCGGAGTGGCGCGGGCGGATCGTCGAGGCCGTCCTCGACCTCGGGTTCGACGAGAACATGCCGGGTTTCCAGTGCGAGGGCCTGGTCTACCGCCCGGACGGCACCCCGGTGAAGGGGCTCAACCCGCGTAACCAGTGGGTCAGGATCGGCTCACCCGCCGACGGCGGCGAGGAGGTGCGCCTGCACGTCGAGGCCGCCTCCAACCCGGTCATCCTCGGCTACCCCCCCTTCCGGCCGACGTCGCTGGGCGACAAGGAGACGGCCGGCGGCGAGCCGCTGTACCGGCTGGCCCGCATGGACCTGGCCGTCTTCGACGAGACGGTGTGGCAGCTCGTCATCGACCTGGAGGTGCTGGGCGAGCTGATGCTGGAGCTGCCCGTGGAGGGCGCCCGCCGCTGGGAGCTGCTGCGCGCGCTGGACCGGGCGCTCGACCGGATCGACCTGCAGAACGTGAACGGCACCGCGGCGGCCGCCAGGGCGGAGCTGGCCGGGGTGCTGTCGGCCAGGGCGGTGCCGTCGGCGCACCGGATCAGCGCGGTCGGGCACGCGCACATCGACTCGGCCTGGCTGTGGCCGCTGCGCGAGACCGTACGCAAGGTGGCCCGTACGACCGCGAACATGACCGCGCTGCTGGAGGACGAGCCGGACTTCGTGTTCGCGATGTCGCAGGCCCAGCAGTGGGCGTGGGTCAAGGAGCACCGGCCCGAGGTGTGGGCGAAGGTGACCAAGGCCGTGGCCGCGGGCAGGTTCGTCCCGGCGGGCGGCATGTGGGTGGAGTCCGACACGAACATGCCCGGCTCGGAGGCCATGGCCCGGCAGTTCGTGCACGGCAAGCGGTTCTTCATCGACGAGTTCGGCGTGGACAACGAGGAGGTGTGGCTGCCCGACACGTTCGGGTTCGCGGCCGGGCTGCCGCAGATCATCAGGGCGGCCGGGTCGAAGCGGCTGCTCACGCAGAAGATCTCGTGGAGCCAGGTCAACACGTTCCCGCACCACACGTTCCTGTGGGAGGGCATCGACGGGACCCGGATCTTCACCCACTTCCCGCCGGTCGACACCTACAACTGCGCGATGAGGGGCAGCGAGCTGGCGCACGCGGCCCGCAACTTCAAGGACAAGGGCGTGGCCAGGCACTCACTGGCCCCGACCGGCTGGGGCGACGGCGGCGGCGGCACCACGCGGGAGATGGTGGCCAAGGCGGCCCGCGTACGGGACCTGGAGGGCTCTCCCATGGTCACCTGGGAGACGCCGGCCGAGTTCTTCGCCAAGGCCGAGGCGGAGAACCCGAACCCGCCCGTGTGGGTGGGGGAGCTCTACCTGGAGCTGCACCGGGCCACGCTGACCAGCCAGGCCAAGACGAAACAGGGCAACCGGCGCAGCGAGTCGCTGCTGCGCGAGGCCGAGCTGTGGGCGGCGACGGCGGCGGTGCGCACGGGGGCGGCGTACCCGTACGAGCGGCTCGACCGGATCTGGAAGACGGTGCTGCTGCACCAGTTCCACGACATCCTGCCCGGGTCGTCGATCGCGTGGGTGCACCGGGAGGCGCGCAGGACGTACGAGGTGGTGGCGGCGGAGCTGAACGAGATCATCGGCGAGGCCCAGCGTGCCCTGGCCGGTGACCCGTCGGGCGGCACGCTGGTCTTCAACGGCGCCCCGCACAGCCGGCACGGCGTGCCCGCGGGCGGCGCCGCGCGGGCGGTCCCCGTGGACGCGACGCGGGCGCACCCGCGCGAGGGCGGCGGCTACGTCCTGGACAACGACCGGCTCAGGGTGGAGATCGACGGCCGCGGGCTGGTCGTCTCGGTCGTCGACGTACGGCAGGGCAGGGAGGCGGTCGCGCCGGGCCGGGCGGCCAACCTGCTGCAGCTTCACCCCGACTTCCCCAACAAGTGGGACGCCTGGGACGTGGACGAGTTCTACCGCAACACGGTCACCGACCTGACCGAGGCCGGCGAGATACGCCTCGACGGCGACGCGGTCGTGGTCAGGCGCTCGTTCGGCGCCTCGTCGGTGACCCAGCGGCTCACGCTCGCGGACGGGAGCCTGGAGATCGACACGGAGGTCGACTGGCACGAGACCGAGAAGTTCCTCAAGCTGGCCTTCCCGCTGGACGTGCACGCCGACCGGTACGCCTCCGAGAGCCAGTACGGCCACGCCTTCCGCCCCACCCACACCAACACGAGCTGGGAGGCGGCCAAGTTCGAGGCGTGCAACCACCGTTTCGTGCACGTGGCGGAGCCCGGCTGGGGCGTGGCGCTGGTCACCGACTCGACCTACGGCCACGACGTCACTCGCGACGTGGACGAGCACGGCACCACCACGACGCTGCGCGTCTCGCTGCTGCGCGCCCCGCGCTTCCCCGACCCCGAGACCGACCAGGGCGTGCACCGCTTCCGTCACGCGCTCGTCCCGGGTGCGGAGATCGGCGACGCGGTGCGCGAGGGCTACTTCGTCAACCTGCCCGAGCGGAGCGTGCCCGGCGGCGCGCAGGTCGAGCCGCTGGTCACGGTGGACGACGACGCCGTGGTGGTGACGGCGGTCAAGCTGGCCGACGACGGCAGCGGCGACGTGGTGGTGCGCTTCCACGAGTCACGGGGCGGCCGGGCCAGGGCGACGCTGCGGGCCGGGTTCCCGGTCGCAGAGGTGGTCGCCACGGACCTGCTGGAGCGGCCCACGGGCGAGCCGCGGCGGCCGGAAGACGGCATTCCCGTGACACTGCGGCCGTTCGAGCTGGTCACGCTGCGCATGAAGCGCGCCTAGCGCCCCAGGCGGGGGGCGTAGGTGGCGTGGAAGACGAGGGAGGCCGCGCCGATCGCGGCGGCATCGGCCGCGATCGGCGAGGTCTCCACCCGCACCGCGTGCAGCCCCCTGGCCAGCGGCCGCTCCGCCACCGCGCGCGCGATCACCTCTCGGTAGAGGCCCCCGACCTCCCTGAGCGCGGGCCCGCCGAGCACGAGGAGGTCGATGTCCAGCATGTTCACCACGCTCACGGCGGCGTCGGCCAGCCGCTCCGCCACCCGCTCGATCACCCGCCGCGCCTCGGGCTCGCCGCTCGCCGCCGCCGCGCAGATGGCGGCGTGGCCGGCGCGGCGTCCGGTGCGGGCCAGCATCGCCGCCTCGATGGCGCTCGGGCAGCACACGGCCTCCACGCACCCCCGGTTGCCGCAGTAGCACTCGGGCCCGTCGGGCTCGACCGTGATGTGCCCGAACTCGGCGGCGTTGAGCGAACTGCCCCGGTAGACCTGGTTGTCAAGGAACAGCCCGCCCCCGATCCCCGTGCCCAGGTAGAGGTAGGCGAAGCCGGCCGTGGAGCGGGCGATGCCCGCCCAGCGCTCCCCGATGGCCGCGGCCGTGGCGTCGTTGTCCACGGTCACGGGGAAGCGGGTGTACTCCTGGAGCAGGCCCCTGATCGGCACCCGGTCCCAGCCCGGCAGCCGGGGCGGCGAGACCATCACGCCCGCGGCGTCCAGCGGCCCCGGGCAGGCCAGGCCCATCCCGAGCACCTTCCCGTCGGGCACCCCGGCCTCGCGCAGGATCCCGCGCGCCTGCCCGGCCATCCGCCGGATCACCGCGTCGGGCCTGGACCCCGGACGGACCGGCTGGCGCTGCCGGGCGATCGGCCGCCCCGCCAGGTCGGCCAGCACGCACGACAGCTCCTGGGGGTCGAAGTGCACGCCGACCGCGTATCCGGCGCGGGCGTCGACGCGCAGGATGGTGGGCGGCTTGCCGCCGCGCGACGGGGCCGAGCCGTCCTCGACGACCAGCCCCTCCTCCAGCAGCCTGCGTACGATGACGGACACGGTCTGGGCGGTGAGGCCGGTCATCCCCGCGATCCGCACCCGGCTTATCCCGTCGGAGGACTGGATGGCCTCCAGCACCACGGCCCGGTTGTAGCTGCCGACCTTGGGCAGGTTCGTGCCCCGCTGCATGTGACTCATGTCACCACAAAGTGTTGACTTAGTAAATCAAAGAGATTTACGTTCTCGGCAACCCAAGGAAACAAGGGGAGGCCGTGATGAGACACAGGCTGGCTGGTTCCCTCGTCCTGTTGACAGCGCTGACAGCCGCAGGATGCGGTGGCGGCGCGTCGCAGGAAGCGTCAGGAGCCAAGGAACTCGAGGTCCTCTACAAGGTCCAACCGACCTGGCCGCATCTGGAGAGGATGCTCACCGACGCGAAGAAGCAGTACGAGGCCGCCCACCCCGGCGTCACGATCAAGCTGGTCCCGGTGCAGGGCGAGAACGAGGCGTACTACACCAAACTCGCACTGCTCAACCGATCACCCGACTCGGCGCCCGACCTCTACTACCACGACACGTTCCAGGTCAACGCGGACGTCGCGGCGGGCAAGCTGGCCCCCCTCGACGACTACCTGGCCAAGTGGCCCGACTGGGCCACCCAGTTCCCCGACTCCGTCAAGCAGGCCGCCAGGGGCGCCGACGGCAAGATCTACGGGGTGCCGATCAGCACCGACACCCGCGGCCTCTGGTACCAGAAGGACGTCTTCGCCAAGGCCGGCCTGCCCGTCCCGTGGGAGCCGAAGACCTGGAACGACGTCCTGACCGCGGCCCGGACGATCAAGCAGAAGGTGCCGGACGCCATCCCGTTCAGCATGTACTCCACGAAGGCCCTCGGCGAGGCGTCGACCATGCAGGGCTTCGAGATGCTCCTGTACGGCACCCCCGGCGGCACCCTCTACGACGCCGCGCAGCAGAAGTGGGTGGCCGGCGGCAAGAACTTCACCGACGCCCTGACCTTCATCGACACCATCTACCGCGAGGAACTCGGCCCCAGGCAGGCCGACGCGCACAACCTCAAGCTGGCCGACAAGGCCAACTACGAGTGGTTCCCCAACGCCAGGCTCGGCATCTCGCTCGACGGCGCCTGGACGGCCGCGGCCTGGAAGCCGACCAGCACCAAGCCCTGGCCCCAGTGGACGGAGAAGATCGGCTGGACCGCCATGCCCACGCAGAACGGCGAGGAGCCGGGCGCGGTCAGCATGTCGGGCGGCTGGGTGATGGCGATGAGCGCCTACACCGAGCACAAGCAGGAGGCGTTCGACTTCCTCACCGTGGCCACCAACAAGGAGAACTCGACGACGTACGCGGTCGGCACGGGCGACCTGGCCCCCCGCAAGGACGTTGCGGCCGACCCGAGGTACGCCGCCGACAACCCGAGCGTCAAGTTCTTCACCGACCTGGCCGCGGTGACCCACTTCCGGCCGGCGTACGAGGTGTATCCGAAGGTGTCGGCGCAGGTCCAGGAGGCCATGGAGGCGGTCACCACCGGGCGGCAGAGCCCCGAGGAGGCCACCGCGGCCTACGTCAAGGCGCTGCCCTCGGCCGTCGGCGGCCCCGACAAGGTCGTCGCGCGATGACGGTCGCCACGGCGCCGTCCCCGCTCGTGACGGGCACGCCGCCCGGCGGCCCGTCACGGCGGCGGCGGGTGCTGCGCCGGCTGCTCCCGCTCGGTCCCGCGCTGGTGCTGCTGGCGCTCTTCCTCGCGGGGCCCATCCTGTGGAGCGTCTACATCGCCTTCACCAACGAGACCCTGACCGGGTCGGCCTCGGTGAACTCCCGGTTCGTCGGGCTGGACAACTTCGTCCGGCTCTTCGGTGACCCCAACTTCATCAACTCGTTCCTGCTGACGTTCGTCTTCGTGGTCGGCTCGGCGGTGATCGGCCAGAACACGCTGGGCCTGATCATCGCCCTGCTCCAGCGCGGGCGCGGCCGGGTGACGCGCAGCGTGGTCAACGGCGTGGTCATCGCCGCCTGGGTGATGCCCGAGATCGTGGCGGCGGCCTGCTGGTACTCGTTCCTGGCCGAGGACGGCACGCTCAACACCGTGCTCGGCATCTCGCAGGAGTGGCTCTACACGGCCCCCATGGTGGCGGTCATCCTGGCCAACATCTGGCGCGGCACGGCGTTCTCGATGCTCGTGTACTCGGCCGCGCTGTCGGAGGTGCCCGCCGACCTGGTCGAGGCCGCCGCGGTGGACGGCGCGGGCCCGGCGAGGCGGCTGCTGCACATCACGCTCCCGCTGATCCGCCGCTCGATCATGGCGAACCTCATGCTGATCACCCTGCAGACGCTGGCCAGCTTCGGCCTCATCTACGCCCTGACCGGCGGCGGCCCGGGCACGGCCAGCCAGACCACCCCCCTCTACATGTACGAGCAGGCCTTCCGCTACTTCGAGATCGGCTACGGCTCGGCCATCGCCCTGGTGATGCTGGTCATCGGCGCCCTGTTCTCGCTGATCTACCTGCGGCTGATCAAGGTGGAGGACGCATGACCCGGCTCGCCGCGCGCGGTGCGGCCTGGCTCGCCCTGCTGGTCATCGCGCTGGCCTTCGTGGGGCCGTTCCTCTGGGTGCTGGTCGCCTCGGTCCAGCCGGAGGCCACGCTGGCCGCCACGCCGACGCTCACGTTCTCCCTGGCCAACTTCGAGGCCGTGCTGACCTGGGAGACGATCATCCTGCCGCTGATCAACTCGATCGTCATCTCGGGCGCGACGGCGCTCCTGACGGTGCTGGTGGCGGGGCTGGCCGCCTATCCGCTGTCGCGCTACCAACTTCGCTACCGCCGTCCCTTCATGCTGACCCTGCTGTTCACCACGGGCCTGCCGATGACGGCGGTGCTCGTCCCGGTCTACGCCATGTTCTTCCGCTTCAACCTGTACGGCTCGGTCCCGGCCATGGTGCTCTTCCTGACCGCGAGCGCGCTGCCGTTCTCCATCTGGATGCTGAAGAACTTCATGGACGGGGTGCCGGTGAGCCTGGAGGAGGCCGCCTGGGTGGACGGCGCCGGGTGGGTGCGGTCGCTGCGGACCGTGGTGGGGCCGCTGATGGCGCCGGGGATCGCGGTGGTGGCCATCTTCGTGTTCGTCGGGCAGTGGGGGAACTTCTTCGCCCCGTTCGTGCTGCTGGACACCCCGGACAAGCAGCCGGCCGCGGTGACGATCTACACGTTCTTCTCGGAGTACGGGCAGGTCGCCTACGGGCAGCTCGCCGCGTTCTCCGTCCTCTACACGGCGCCGGCGGTGGTGCTCTACGTGGCGGTCAACAAGTATCTGGCCGGGTCGTTCACCTTCGCAGGGTCGGTGAAGGGCTAGGGCGGGCGCGTGGCGGATTTACGACAAGTCGGGATCTAGCCACGGCTTTTCGTGGACAACTGCTGATCAGGATGACTAGGAATTCGGTAGTCGTTCTTACCGAACCTTCTGGAGGTCGTCCATGCTACGTGGCTTAAGACGAGGGACGGTGATGGCCGTCGGCACAGCCATGGCGGCCTCGCTCCTGACCGTCCCCGGCGCGTACGCCGCCCCCGCCCCCGCCCCCGCGACGTTCACCGCCACGGCGGACACCAACGAGATCACCCTGATCACGGGTGACCGGGTGCAGGTGCGGGCCGTGGACGGCGAGCACCAGGCGGTCACCGTCGACCCCGCGCCCCGCGCGGACGGGTCCGTGCCCACGTTCCAGACGCTGGAGACGGACAGCGGCGTCACGGTCATCCCCAACGACGTCGCCTCCCTGGTGCCCGAGCTCCTCGACCTCGAGCTGTTCAACGTGACGGCGCTGGCCGGGCAGGACTACGGCGACGCCATCCCGCTGATCCTCACGTACGAGGGCAACGCCACCAAGGCGGCGCTGCCGGCCGTCAAGCAGGCGCGCACGCTGGAGAGCATCGGCGGCGCGGGCGTGTCGGTGGCCGAGCGGGACGCGGCGGCGTTCGGGGCCGAGCTGGTCAAGCTGGCCTCCGCGTCCCCGCAGGTTCG
>NZ_BAAAZP010000034.1:104580-121251 GCF_039536965.1 Nonomuraea antimicrobica
CCAAGGCCGGGCCGACCAAGATCTGGCTCGACCGCAAGGTCCAGCCGGCGCTGGCGGACAGCGTGCCGCAGATCGGCGCCCCCGAGGCGTGGGCCGCCGGGTACGACGGCACCGGCACCACCGTGGCCGTGCTCGACACCGGCGTGGACGCCACCCACGCCGACCTGGCCGGCCAGGTCGCCGACCAGCGCGACTTCACCGGCGAGAACGTCACCGGCGACCCCCACGGGCACGGCACCCACGTGGCCGGCACGATCGCGGGCACCGGCGCGGACGGCGGCGCCAAGGGCGTGGCCCCTGGCGCGAAGGTGCTCAACGGCCGCGTGCTGGGCTCGGACGGCTCCGGCCTGACCTCCTGGATCATCGACGGCATGGAGTGGGCGGCCGGCGAGAAGCGCGCCGGGATCGTCAACATGAGCCTGGGCAGCCCCACGGCGGGCGGCCCGCTCACCGACGCGGTGTCCACGCTGACCAAGCAGCACGGGACGCTGTTCGTGGTCGCGGCCGGCAACGACGGCTGCGACGAGTGCGTGGGCTCGCCCGGAGACTCCCCCGAGGCGCTGACCGTCGGCGCCGTGGACAAGCAGGACAAGCTCGCCGACTTCTCCAGCAGGGGCCCGATCAGCGCCGACCTGGCGGTCAAGCCCGACGTCACCGCCCCCGGTGTGAAGATCATGGCGCCCAAGGCGGGCGGCGGCCGGGTCGAGATGTCCGGCACCTCGATGGCCACTCCGCACGTCGCCGGCGCCGCCGCGCTGCTGCGCCAGGCCCACCCCGGGCTCTCGGGCGGCGAGCTGAAGTCGCGGCTCATGGCCACCGCCAAGCCCGGCGCGGGCATCCCCGTGGACGCGCAGGGCGCCGGCCGCATCGACGTGGCCGCCGCGGTCAAGGGCTCGATCGTGGCCTCGGCGGGCTCGCTCAACTTCGGCCGCCTCACGGCCGGCGAGGAGAAGACCCTCACCGTCGGCTACCGCAACCTCGGGCAGACGCCCGCCGAGCTGGACCTGTCGAGCGGCGACGCGTTCACCGTCGAGCCGGCCCGCCTCACCGTGCCCGCGGGCGGCACCGCCGAGGCGAAGGTCACCATCAAGGCCGAAGAGTTCGGCAAAGTGCGTCAGGAGCTGACGGCCGCGGGCGTGCGCACGCTGCTGACGGCGAGCGTCGAGAAGCCGCGAGTCGAGCTGCGCGTGAGCGGCATCGCCCGCGACGGCCGCACCGCCCGCGGTGGCTTCACCGTGCTCAACCTGGACGAGGGCACCCTGGTCGGCCGTGAGCTCCCGGGCGACCCCGCCCTGCCCTGCAGCTCCGCCAAGTGGGGCGGCGAGACCTGCCTGCTGGTCACGCCCGGGACCTACTCCGTGTTCGGCTACATCATCACCATGGACCCCACGGTGCCCAGCACCGGATACGACCTGGAGCTCAACGAGAGCCTGGTCGGCGATCCGGAGATGGAGATCACCGAGAACACCGAGGTCGTGCTGGACGCCCGCAAGGCCGTCGAGGTCGAGATCGAGACGCCCGACCACACGACGAAGCGGAACACCGGCTCCGCCTCCGCCACCTCGTGGTACCGCGTCGGGGAGCAGGGCGGCGGGGTGCGCGGCGGCACCCTGATCGCGCCCGGCGCGCGTGTCGAGGAGCGCCTGTTCGTGCAGCCGACCAAGCAGGTCACCAAGGGCACGTTCGCGGCCGCCACGCGCTGGCGGCTGAAGGCCCCGGAGATCACCTTCTCCACGCCCGGCCTGAAGCTGGAGCCCGAGTACGTCTTCCCGGTCAATTTCAGTGACTTCGACGCCGAGTACCCCCGCCTGGACGGCACCCGGCTGCTCCAGGCCGTGGACGTCGGCCGGGGCACCGAGGCCGAGCTGAAGGCCCGCAACGTGCGCGGCAAGCTCGCGGTCGTCCGCCGCACCGACGGTGTGCCCGTCTCCACCCAGTCGAACGCCGCCGCGGCGGCCGGGGCCGCGATGGTGGCGGTCTACAGCGACCGGCCCGGCACCGACATCACGACGGGCGGCAGCGCGGTCAAGCTGACGGTCCCGACCGTGCGGCTGACCCACGAGGAGGGGCTCAAGCTGGTCGAGCGGCTGCGCCGCCTGCCGGTGCCGATCGTGGCCAAGGGCATCGTGGCCAGCCCGTACCTCTACGACCTGTACCTGCGTGAGACGGGTCGGGTCCCCGACTCCCTCGACTACGTGGTCCGCTCGAAGTCGCAGGCCCGCGTCGAGACCGGCTACCACAGCCAGCTCGCCGAGGACGTGACGGTCAACGAGGCCCGGTTCGTCTTCGAGCCGTGGGACACCTACTCGTTCACGACCAACTACCCCGTGCCCAAGACGCCGCGCACCCGTACCGACTACATCACCCCCGGCCCGGACCTGCTCTGGAACGCCTCCGCGATCACGCCGGCGCGGCCCCACAACACCATGTGGCCGCGGCCGGAAACGCCGAACGTGGCGATGCTCTCGCCGGTGTTCCGGTCGTACAAGGCGGGCGAGAAGGCCGAGGACGGCGTCTTCCAGCAGCCGATGCTGCCGGGCGTCAACCCGATCAACCCGCTTCGCCGCGAGGGCGACGAGCTCCACGTGTCGATGCAGGGCTTCGTGGACGCGCAGGGCAACTTCGGCGAGGCTTTCACCAGCGACTTCGAGCAGGGCCTGAAGACCGACTTCCGGCTCTACATGGGCGACAGCCTGCTGTGGCAGACGAACTACCTGCCCTCAGGGTGGGGGACGGTGCCGCCGGAGAAGCTCCCGTACCGGATCGAGTACGACGTGGTCAACGAGGCCGCCTGGGCGAAGCTGTCCACCCGAACCCGGGGCGTGTGGACGTTCGGCTCGGAGCACGCCGAGGGCACGAAGGTGATGCCGCTGCTGCTGGCCTCCTTCGACGCGCCGGTGGACCTGAAGAACCAGGCCAAGTCCCGCAAGCTCGGCCTGACCCTGCGCCACCAGGAGGGCGCCGAGCAGAGCGCGATCAAGGACGTCTCGCTGGAGGTGTCGTACGACGACGGCGCCACCTGGAAGCCCGCCAGGCTGCGGGACAAGGGCGGGCAGTCGTACGAGACGACGCTCGACCGCTCGCCGTCGGGGTTCGTCTCGCTGCGCGTGAACGCCTCCGACGTCGACGGCAACACGGTCTCGCAGGAGGCGATCCGCGCCTACGCCGTACGCTGAGCGACGGGCGCGGCGTGACCGCATGACCATCTGAGCCGGGGGAGTGCCGTACGCGGCCTCCCCCGGTGCCGTGCGCGCGGGTGGCGGTCACACCCAGCGCGGGTCGGTGACCCCGGCCGGGGTGTGGGCGGCGGGGGCGCGGGTGAGCAGGGCCTGGGAGAGCGCGGCCTTGGTCAGGGCGGCGCCGCGGACCACGGGCGGCAGCGTCAGCGCGAACAGCACGCCGAGCGCGGTGTTGAACCCGATGAACATCAGGTCTCCGTCCCCCAGCCCGAGCAGCGTGGGAAGCCCTCCGTCGAACCCCGGAATGTCGGGGATCGTCCAGCCGTAGAGCGGGAAGGTCAGACCGAGGATCGCGCCCGCCCACCACACGGCGGTGACGACGGCCGCGGCCAGCGAGAGCGGGAACGCGATCACGCCGTGCAGCAGGTCGATCCAGCCCTGCCCGCCGGCCAGCGGGTTGATCATGCGGCGGAACCAGCCCGCGCCGGCCGGGGCGGTCGGGTAGGGCGGGCGGGCCACGGGCCGGTCGAGCACGCCCGGCAGCGCGACCCGCTCGAAGTCGGCCAGGTTCCTGGCCACCGTGGCGCACCCGGCCAGGAGGGGCAGCCCGACGAACACGACCGACGCGCCCAGCCCGGCCGACAGGCCGGTCACGGAGACGGTGAAGTGGACGATGGAGACCGGGAGGCCGAGCAGCGTGTAGCGGGTGTCGGTGGAGAGGCGGTGCCGGAGGGATGTCATGGGGAGAACGCTACGAGCCGCGCCACGCCCTGATCGACCCTGCTCACGGCCGTGTCGATGGTAGGGCCAGCCCTACCGTCCGCTGCCGCGCCCGCCGATCCCCGGCCTACGCGCGGCCCGGGATCGCGGCGAGGAGTTCGCGGGTGTAGTCGTCGGACGGGTGGTCGAAGATCTCCTCGGCGGTGCCGCTCTCCACGATCCGCCCGCCGCGCATGACGTGCACGGCGTGCGAGATCATCCGTACGACGGCCAGGTCATGGCTGATGAACAGGTAACTGAGCCCCAGCTCCCGCTGCAGCCCGGCCAGCAGCTCCAGGATCTGCGCCTGCACCAGCACGTCCAGCGCGGAGACGGCCTCGTCGAGCACGACCAGGTCGGGCGAGAGCGCCAGGGCGCGGGCGATGGCCACCCGCTGGCGCTGACCGCCGGACAGCTCGTGCGGCAGCCGCTCGGCCATGGAGGCGGGCAGCGCCACCTTCTCCAGCAGCTCGGCCGCCGCCCTGCGCCGTTCGGCCGCGGTGCCGACGCGGTGCACGCGCAGCGGCTCGGTGATCGACTGCTCGACGGTGTAGCGGGGGTCGAGGGAGGCGTACGGGTTCTGGAAGACCGGCTGGACCCGCCGGCGGAACGCGAACAGCTCCCGCCGCCCCAGCCCGGCCAGGTCCGTGCCGTCGAAGCGGATGGCGCCCGAGGTCGGGTCGTCCAGGCCGAGCAGCAGGTTCGCGGTCGTCGACTTGCCGGAGCCCGACTCGCCCACGATCGAGACCGTGTGGCCGCGCGGGATCGCGAACGACACCCCGTCCACCGCCGTGAACTCCTCCGCGGTTCCCCGCATCGGGAACACCTTGCGCAGGCCCGCCACTTCGACCAGGTCGGGCGCGTCGCGGGGCGGCTCGCTCACGCGTACGGACGACAGGCCGGGCACCGCGCCCAGCAGCCGCCGCGTGTACTCGTGCCCGGGATCGGCCAGGATCCCGGCCGCCGGCCCCGTCTCGACGATCTCCCCCTGGTACATGACGGCCACCACGTCGGCCCGTTCGGCGGCCAGCGCCAGATCGTGCGTGATGAGCAGCACGGCCGTGCCCATCTCGGCGGTGAGCCGCGCGAGCTGGTCGAGGATGCGCCGCTGGACGGTCACGTCCAGGGCGGAGGTCGGCTCGTCGGCGATGAGCAGCTTCGGGCGGCAGGCGAGCCCCATGGCGATGAGCGCGCGCTGGCGCATGCCGCCGGAGAACTCGTGCGGGTACTGCCGGGCCCGCCGCTCCGGCTCCTGGATGCCCACCAGGTCCAGCAGCTCGGTCACGCGCGAGCGCGCCGCCCTGCCCGCGGCGACCCCGTGCACCTCCAGCGCCTCGGTGATCTGGTCGCCGATGCGCATGAGGGGGTCGAGGTTCGACATCGGGTCCTGCGGCACCAGGCCGATGCCCGCGCCGCGGATCGCGGTCATCTCGCGCTCGCCGAGCGCGACCAGGTCGCGGCCGTCGAACAGCACCCGGCCGCCGGTGATGCGGCCGTTGTCGGGCAGCAGCCGGTTGACCGCGGCGGCCGTGGTGGACTTGCCCGACCCCGACTCGCCGACCACGGCGACGGTCTGGCCGGGCCGGATCTCCATCGAGACGTTCCTGACGACGGTGACGTCCTGCTTGCGGGTGCGGAAGGCGACCGACAGGTCGCGGATCTCCAGGAGCGGGGTCGTCATGCGGTCCTCGATCGGTGGGCGACGTCCTGCAGCAGGCCGTTCCAGAGGGAGTCGGTAGGAGTGGGCGTGCCGTCGACGAGCAGCCGGTTGCTCGCGAGGGCGAGGGCGATGTCGCGGCCGGGCACGAAGCCGACCGCGCAGCCCACGTGTCCCGGGTGGCCGAGCACGGTGACGGTCTCGCCGGGCAGCTCCAGCGCGTACCTGCGGAAGCCGAGCGCCTGCCCGGCGTCGGGGCCGGGGGCGAAGAACTCCCGCGCGACCTCGGGCCGCCACAGGTGGTCGTGCTCCTCGTACCTGGACAGGGCGGCGGCGTACCTGAGCAGGTCGGGCACCGTCGAGAACAGGCCCGCGTGCCCCGAGACGCCGCCGAAGGCGTGGAAGGCGTTGCCGTCGGCGACCTCCCCGAGCACGGGCTCCGACCGCCAGCCGGTGAAGTCGCCGCTGCGGTAGGGCACCGGGTACGGTCGGCCGGTGTCGAGCATGGTCATCTCGACGCGGTCGTCCAGGGCGCTCATGGCCGCCTGCGCTCCGGCGGGGCGGCCGTACGTGGTGGAGGTCAGGCCCAGCGGCCGGGTCACCAGCTCGGCCAGCGCGCGGTCCAGCCGCAGCCCGGTGACGGCCGTGACGATCCGCCCGAGCAGCACGAACCCGAGGTCGGAGTAGTGGCGGGCGCGGCCGGGCCGGTAGCGGGGCGGCGGGAGCCGCGGCTGGATGTACAGCGGCCACCACTCCCACAGCCCGCCGCGGTGCAGCAGCAGGTCCCGCACGGTGATGGCCTCGTACGACCCCGTCAGGTACGCGCTCAGCGGCGCGTCCAGGTCCACCAGCCGGTCGGACACCAGGCGGATGAGCATCGTGGTCGTGGCCAGCACCTTCGTCACCGAGGCCAGGTCGTGATAGGTGTCCGCGGTCATGAGGGCGGCCCCGGCGAGCCGGCCGCCGTCCCTGACCACGGTGCGGTGGCCGGTGCACTCGGTGAAGTCGAACCACGGCGTGCGCGCCGCCACGACCAGGCCGGGCGGCGCGTCGGTGGCCGGTGCCGTCATCGGGTCAGCACCAGGGACCGGGGCGGGTCGGCGAGCGGCGCGGGCAGCCTCAGCGGTCCGGCCCCGGGGGTGAGGGTGCCGAGGATCCGGGCCTCGCGCGCGCCCGTCCCGCCGGGGGCCGTGCCGGGCAGGCCGTGCGCGGTCAGCCAGCCGATCAGCGCGAACGCGATGGCCTCCTTGTCGTCGGAGGGCGCGCCGTACTCGTCGGACGGGGCCACGGCCACGCCGGGCAGCGCCGCCCGCAGCCCGGCCATGACCACGGGGTTGCGGCACCCGCCGCCGGAGACGACCAGCGCACCCACCCCGGCGGCCCGGACATCGTGGGCGACCGTGCGCACGGTCAGCTCGGTCAGGGTCGCCACCAGGTCGGCGTCCGCGGGCGACACCCCGGCCCTGGACAGGGCGGCCTCCACGTAGCCGAGGTGGAACAGCTCCTTGCCGGTGCTCTTCGGCGCCGCCAGCCGGTAGTACGGCTCGTCCAGCAGCACCTCCAGCAGCCCCTCGTGCACCCGCCCGGACGCGGCGATCCGGCCGTCCTCGTCGAAGCCCCGCGGGTTCAGGCCCCTGGCGGTCACCACGGCGTCGATCAGGGCGTTGGCCGGGCCGAGGTCGTAGGCGTGGAGCGAGGGGCCGCGGACCACGGTCATGTTCGCGATGCCGCCCAGGTTGAGCGCCGCCGCGCCGCCCTCGTGCCCGCCGAGCAGCAGCCCGTCCAGCACCGACACCAGGGGAGCGCCGTGCCCGCCGGCGGTGATGTCCCTGATTCGCACGTCCGAGAGGACCGGCACGCCGGTAAGCTCGGCGATCCAGGCCGGTTGCCCGATCTGCAGGGTGCCGAGCGCGTGCGTCCCCTCCACCCAGTGGTAGACGGTCTGGCCGTGCGAGACGATCAGGTCGACCGGGCCGCCCGCCGCGACGGCGGCGGCCGCCGCCTGCGCGAAGCTCTGCCCGATGAGCGTGTCCAGCTCGCACACCTCCGCCAGCGTCGTCCGCGACGGCGGCAGCGCCGCGATCAGCCGGGCCCGCAGCTCCGGCGGGTACGGCGTGCTCGCCGTGTGCCCGACCCGCCCCTCCAGCGCCCCGCCGTCGAGCAACCTCCCGTCGGGGTCGAAGTCCACCACGGCCACGTCGATCCCGTCGTGCGAGGTGCCGGAGATCATCCCGAGTACCTTCATGTGTCCTCCCCGATCGCGGCCCGCCCTCCGGCGGCCGGTACGTACGGCGTGCCCCCACCGGAGGCCACGCCGGCCAGTTGTGAGAGATTCACCGCCTGACCCGGCTACGCGGGTCGAGAGTGTCCCGCAGGCCGTCGCCCAGCAGGTTCAGCCCCACCACCAGGAGCACGACGACGGCTCCCGGCGCGACCAGCGTCCACGGGGCGACGAACACCAGGCTGCGCGCCTCGAAGATCATAGAGCCGAGCGACGGCGCGGGCGGCGGGGTGCCGAGGCCCAGGAAGCTCAGCGACGCCTCGGTCAGCACGGCCCACGACAACGACAGCGCGACCTGGATGATCACGATCGGGGTGAGGTTCGGCAGCACGTGCCGCAGCATGATCTGCCAGCGGCTCTGGCCGGTCGCGACGGCCGCCTTGACGTACTCGATCTCCCTGAGCGAGAGCACGGGACCGCGGGTGACGCGGACGAAGATGGGGACGTACACGACGGCGATGGCCACGGCGATGGTGAACCAGTCGCGGTCCAGCACCGAGGCCAGCGACAGCGCCAGCAGCAGCGGCGGGAAGGCGAACAGCACGTTCGTCACCCCGCCGACGGCACCGTCGGCGAAGCCCCGGTAGAAACCGGCGACCAGCCCGCCAAGCGTGCCCACCACCGTGGCGAAGGCCACCGCGACGACCGCGATGAGCGCCGAGTTGCCGACCCCGGCCGCCACCCGGGAGAACACGTCGCGCCCGAACTGGTCGGTGCCGAACAGGTGCGCGCCCGACGGCGCCAGGAACCGGGACGGCGGGTGCTGCGCGATCGGATCGTACGGCAGCCACCCCAGGTACGACAGCGCCGCCACCGCCGCCAGCAGCACCAGGATCACCACGCCCGCCAGCCCCGCCGGGCTGCGCCGCGACAGGGCGCTCACGAGGCCCTCACCCGTGGGTCGATCACCCGGTACAGCACGTCGGTCAGCAGGTTGACCAGCACGAACGCCAGCGCGATCACGAGCACGGTGCTCTGCACGACCGCGTACTCCTTCTGCTGGATGCCCAGCAGCACCTGCCGCCCGATGCCCGGCACGGAGAAGATCTGCTCCACCACGACCGCCCCGCCCAGCAGGTAGCCGAACTGCAGCCCGGTCATGGTCACGATCGGCACCAGCGCGTTGCGCAGCACGTGCCTGACCTGCAGCCGCCGCTCCGGCACGCCCTTGGCGCGGGCGGTGCGCACGAAGTCGTCCGAGCGGACCTCCAGCACCGCCGTGCGGGTGGTGCGCAGGATCGGTGCCGCGATGCCGAAGCCCAGCACCAGTGCGGGCAGGAACATCTGCTGCAGGTTGAGCAGCGGGTCCTCGACGAGCGTGGCGAAGCCCTGGCCGTTGGGGTTGAACCCGAACGACGCCGCGAAGACCGACAGCAGCGTGGTGGCCAGCAGGAACGCCGGGATCGACAGCCCCGCGAGGCTGACGACCTGTCCGGCGGCGTTCCCGGTGGCGCTCGTGCGCGAGGCCGCCAGCATGCCCAGCGGCACCCCGATCAGCAGCGCCAGCACGATCGAGAACACCGCCAGCTCGAACGTCACCGGCAGCGCGTGCAGGGTCAGCTCCAGCACGCTCTGCTGGGAGCGCGCCGAGTAGCCGAGGTTGCCGGTGAACAGGTTGCCCAGCCACGAGAAGAACTGGGCGACCAAGGGCTGGTCGAGGCCGTAGTACAGCTCCAGGGCCTGCCGCTGGGCCGGGGTGAGCGCCGCGGCCTCGGTGCCCAGGCCCGCCGTGATCTGGTCGCCGGGGATCGCCCGCAGCATCACGAAGACGAGCACGGCCACCCCGAACAGGGTGCCGAGCGTCCCCGCGACCCGCCGGACGACGACGCTCCGGACGATCCGCCGGACGACTGGGTTGCGCACGATCATCAGCCGACGGCGGTGGTCCGCAGGTACTGCAGCGACCCGCTGGCCATGGGGGCGAAGCCGGTCACGTTCGCGGTCGTCGCGGTGTAGGTGTAGCCGGCGAACAGCCAGACCCAGGCCGCGTTGTCCTCCAGCTCGGCCGCCACCTTGTCGTAGATCGCCTTGCGCTCGGCCTGGCCGGTCGTGGCCTTGCCCTGGGCGAACAGCTCGTCCAGCTCGGGGGAGCTGTACCCGGCGACCTTGTTCAGGTTGCCGTCGCTGGTGAAGTAGCGGCCGTAGGCGCCGTCGGGGTCGGGACGGCCGCCGTTGAGCGCGACCGCGGCGTCGAAGTCGGCCGCCACCCAGCGGTCCACGAACGCGCCCGACTCCAGCACCTCCAGCTCCAGGTTGATCTTGGCCTCGGCGAGCTGGGCCTTGAGGTTCTGGGCCTCGTTGACCGAGGTGGCGTACTCGCCCTGGGACACGATGGCCTTGACCGTCACGCCGCCGGCCTTGCCCGCCTTGGCGAGGTAGTCGGCCGCCTTGGCCAGGTCGCGGCCGGGGCAGGGGCGCCGGTTCGGGTCGGACTTGTACGCCGGGGCGGTGATCGGGCCGGTGACCTCGCCCTCGCCGAGCGCGGCGGTGTCGAGCACCTGCTTGCGGTCGATCGCGCACTGGATGGCCAGGCGCACGTTGACGTCCTTGAGGTCGCCGTGCTGGGCGTTGAGCTGGAGCACGTGGTAGTTGAGCTGCGGCGTCCTGGCGACGGTGATCGTGCCGCCGCCCGCGGCCGTCTGCGCGACGAGCGGGTCGTCGAAGACCGCGAGCTGCACGTTGCCCGACTGCATGGCCGACACGATGGACGACTCGTCGGGGATCACCCGGAACTCGACCGAGGCGACCTTGGCCTTCTCCGCGCCCCAGTACTTGTCGTTCCTGGCCAGCGTGATCGACTGGCTGGGCACGCGCTTGCCGAGCGTGAACGGGCCGGTGCCGTTGGGCGTGGCGTTGAGCTTCTCCTCGGTGTCGCCGGAGGAGAGCATGGCCATGTTCACCGTGGCCAGGTTGGCGGGCAGGGCCGCGTCGGGCCCGGTCAGCTCCAGCACCACCGTGCCCGCGTCGGGGGCCTCGACCGACTTCACCGACGACAGCGACGCCCTGGCCACGGCCGCGGTCTTCTCGTCCATGATCTGGTCGAGTGACGCCTTGGCGTCCGCGGAGTCGAACGCGCTGCCGTCGGCGAACGTCACGCCCTGGCGCAGCTTGAGCGTGAGCTTCCTGCCGTCGTCCGAGGTCTGCCACGACTCGGCCAGGCCGGGCACCACGTTGAGGTCCTTGTCGAACTCGGTGAGCGTGCCGTACAGGTTCTGCAGCACGTTGACGGCCTGGAACTGGGTGGCCTTCCAGGGGAAGAGCGTGTCGGGGTCGGAGGTCACGCCCACCACGAGCGTGCGGCCGCCGCTCGCGGGGCCGTTCGCGGATCCGGAGGAGGACGATCCCGAGGAGGACGAACAGGCGGTGAGGGCGAGGGTCAGCGCCGCGGCGGCGCCGACGGCGGAGAAGGCGCCACGGGGCATGTGGTCTCCTCAGGACAGATAGTCATAAAATTACGCAGACCATACCACTATGGGAATTAATTTCCTCTACGGGATGAGGTGCGGATGGGCGAGGACGCCGAGACGCTGCTGATCCGCATCCGCGCGGCCCTGCCCGCCCTGCGGCCGTCGGAGCGGCGCATCGCCGAGGTCTTCACCGGCGACCCGGCCGCCGCCGCGAACCTGTCGATCGCCGAGCTGGCCGCCCGCTGCGAGACCTCGACGACCTCGGTGGTGCGTTTCTACCAGCGCATGGGGTACGCGCACTACAAGGACTTCCGTATCGACCTGACCAGGGCGGTGGCCAGGGAGGAGCTGGCCAGGTCGAGCATGCCCGACGTGTCAGGCGACATCGACAGGAACGACAGCCTGGAGGGCATCGTCTCCAAGGTCGCGATGAACGAGACGCTGTCCATCGCCGACACCGCTCGCTCCCTCGACCTGGCCGCCCTGGCCGAGGCGGTGGCGCTGCTGCTGGCCGCCCGCCGGATCGACACCTTCGGCGTGGGGGCCAGCGCGCTCGTGGGCCTCGACCTGCAGCAGAAGCTCTCGCGCATCGGGCGTACCGCGATCAACTGGCACGACTCCCACTCGGCCTGGACCTCGGCCGCCACGCTGAGCCCCGGCTGCCTGGCCCTGGCCGTCTCGCACTCCGGGGCCACCGTGGACACCGTCGAGTTCCTGTCCATCGCCCGCAACGCGGGGGCCGGCACGGTCGCGATCACGAACTTCCTCGACTCCCCGCTGTCCCGCGCGGCCGACGTGACGCTCACGACGGCCGCGCGGGAGACCGAGTTCCGCTCGGGCGCGCTGGGCAGCCGCATCGCCCAGCTCATGGTCGTGGACTGCCTGTTCACGGGTGTCGCGCAGGCGTCGTACGACGAGTCGATGACGGCGCTGCGCAACACGTACGCGGTCGTGCACGACCGGGTGGTCAAACGGGTCTGAGACCCCGGGCCGGGCGGGGTGATTTGTCGCCTTCTGGGCCCGGTGGGCGGATGGCCGGGCTTCTTTGCGACAGGTTCACAGGCCGGATTCACCTGAGGTTCACTGGCTGGGCCTACCTTGTAGCCCCATGAACTGGAGGTACCGGGCCAACGCGACTCTTGAGGGCCTGACGGGATACACGCTGACGCGACGGTTGCGCAAGGAGCCGCCGAAACCGCCGCCGCCCAAGCCACCGCTGGCGATGCAGCGGCTGCCTGGAGACACGGTCCGGCAGCCCATCGACCCCGGGCACGACCGGCTGCTACGCGAGCCCGTCTTCCTGCTGTCGTCCGTACGGTCGGGCTCCACGCTGCTGCGCGTCATCCTCAACAGCCACTCCAAGGTGCACGCGCCGATCGAGACGCACTTCAGGCGGATGACCGTGGGCCTCGGCACCGAGCCCGTACGCCAGGCGATGGAGGCGCTCGGCCACACCCACAGCGACATCGAGCACATGCTCTGGGACCGCCTGCTGCACCGCGAGCTGGTCCGCAGCGGCAAGCCGATCATCGCCGAGAAGACGCCCAGCAACGTCTTCGCCTGGCGGCGCATCGCCACCTGCTGGCCGGACGCGCGCTTCATCTTCCTGCTGCGCCACCCCATGTCGATCGTCCAGTCGTGGCACGAGGCCGACCCGGTCAAGCGGCCCATGGAGCAGGCCGTGCCGCGCACGCTCAGCTACATGACCTACCTGGAGGAGGCCCGCACCCACCTGGAGGGCCTGACCCTGCGCTACGAGGAGCTGGTCGCCGAACCCGAGGCCCAGCTCCGGCGGCTCTGCCTCTTCCTGGGCGTCGAGTTCGAGACCGCCATGCTCCAGTACGGCAAGCAGGACCACGGCGCCTTCGTCAAGGGCATCGGCGACTGGCGCGACAAGATCCGTTCCGGAACGGTCGTCGCGGGCCGCCCCCTGCCCACGCCCGACGAGATCCCCGCCGAGCTGCACGACATCTGCAGGAAGTGGGACTATCTCCGGTGAGGCGCGTCTTACCGGCGTGGTCGACTGGCTGTGACAGAGTTCGCACGCGATTTGCCCGCGGTTCGCTTTCGGCTCCGATAGGTTGCCCATCGTGATCAACGGGCCCTCGCGTCGAGCGTTATTCGCCGGCGCCCTCGCCGGCCTCGCCCTGCCCGCGGTGACACCCGCGGGCGCCGAGGCCACCGCTCGCCGGGGCAGTCTGCCCTCGCGGCCGAACATCCTGCTCATCCTGGCCGACGACCTGGGATGGGGGGAGATCGGCAGCAACGGTCAGCGCATGATCAAAACCCCGAACCTGGACAAGCTGGCGGCCGAAGGGGTGCAGTTCAAGACCGCGTACTCGGGTGCGCCGCTCTGCGCGCCCTCGCGCTGCGCGCTGCTCACCGGGCTGCACGCGGGGCACGGCACCGTACGCGAGAACCCCGAGGGCGGGCAGCAGCTCGCGCTCACCGGAGACGACCTCACCTTCGGCGAGTTACTGCGGATGTCCGGCTACCGGACGGCGTGCATCGGCAAGTGGGGCTTCGGCCCCGAGGAGCCCGACCAGGTCTCGCACCCGAACGAGCGCGGCTTCGACGAGTTCTACGGCTACATCGGTCACAAGCACGCGCACCAGTACTACCCCAAGTACCTCTGGCACAACAGGAAGACGGTGCGGCTCGACGGCAGCAAGTACGCGCCCGACCTGTTCCGCCATCGGGCGATCGAGTTCATCAAGGCCGACGACGACAAGCCGTTCCTGCTGTACTACGCCACCATCCTGCCGCACTCGCCCAGCGTGATCCCCGGCGGCGCCGGCCAGTACGCGGACAAGCCGTGGAGCGGTCCGAACGCCCGCCACGCCGCCCAGGTGAGCAGGCTCGACGGCGACGTCGCGGCGCTCGTGCGGGCGCTGCGCGACGCGGGCCGGGCCAAGGACACCATCGTGCTGTTCACCGGCGACAACGGCCCGCACCGGGAGCGGGGCGTGACGCCCTGGCTCTTCGACTCCAACGGCCCCTACCGGGCCGACAAGCGCGACGTGTACGAGGGCGGCATCCGCGTCCCTCTGATCGCCTGGTCGCCCTCGCTGCGCCCGCGGGTGGAGCGGCAGCCGGTGGCGTTCTGGGACGTGCTGCCCACGTTCGCGGACCTGGCCGGGGTGCCGGTGCCCGCGCAGCTCGACGGGCTGTCGTTCAGAGGGCTGCTCACCGGCGATGACGCGCCCAAGCACACCCACCTGATCTGGAACCGGCCGCGCAAGGCCCAGGCCATCCGCCGGGGCCGGTGGAAGGTGGTCAGGTTCGCCCCGAAGATCGAGGGGGCCGGGCCCGAGGGGCGCGTCGAGCTGTACGACCTCACCGCCGACCCCGGGGAAGAGCGTGACCTGGCCGGTGACAGGCCCGACCTGACCCAGGAGCTGCAGGACCTGCTCGACAGCTCGATCGGGCCCGACCCGCGCATCCCGTACGGGCTGCGTACCGAGCTGACCGGCGACCAGGTCGTGGTCACCCTGCACAACGGCTCCAGCGTGCCCTGGCGTCAGGTACGGCTCGGCCTCGACGGGCGCAAGCGCTCGCGGGCGCAGACGGTGGCGCTCGTGGACCCGGGCGCGGCTGTCTCGGTCGGCTTCCCGGCGCCGTCGGCGGGGAAGGTCACCGCGCGGGCCGACTTCGAGGCTAATGGCAGGTCGCACGTCTTCAGAAGGGTGCACACCGGCGCCGCGTCGCCCCCGGCCGTGCTGGAGTCCACCGGCTGAGCGTCTGAGACGCCCGCGTCGCCGGGCGGCGGCCCCTCAGGGGGCCGTCACCCGCACGGAACCCCACTCTAGTGACGAAGAGTGATGACACCGCTACCAAAAGTTGGCAGGGTGATAGCCAGGACATGCCTACGAGGAGAGGACCGCATGAACCTGATCACCCGGGCGGACTGGCACGCGAAGAAGCCGACCAGCGTCTACACCCGCCTGTCGTCGACCAGAGGAGTCAAGATCCACTACACCGGCGGGACGGTGCCCGCCGACCTGGCCGAGGCCGGCAACCATGACCGCTGCGTCGACCTCGTCCAGGACATCCAGCGCATGCACATGGCGGGGGGCCGCGGCGAGCGGTACATCGACGTGGGCTACAGCATGGTGTGCTGCCCCCACAGGAGCACGTTCATGGGCCGCGGCCCGCACGCCCTTCCCGCCGCCAATGGCGCGGGCCTCAACTCCGGCCACTACGCGGTGCTGGCGCTGATCGGCAGCTCGGGGCTGACCGAGCCGAACGACGACCTGCTCAACGCCCTGGTCGACGCCATCGAATACCTGCGCGAGCACGGCGAGGCGGGCCAGGAGGTCAAGGGGCACCGCGACGGCTACGCCACCTCGTGCCCGGGAGACCCGCTCTACCGCTGGGTACGCGACGGCGCCGAACGCCCCTGACCCCCGCCGCCGCGCCGCGGCGGGGTCCGCGCGATGAGCCGGAGGTCAGGGGAGGCGGCCGACGTGGGCGAGCGCCTGCTTCAGCAGGACACCCTGCCCGCCCGCCATGTCCTGCTGGACCAGCGGCGAGGCCGCCTCCTCGGGGGTGAACCAGACCAGGTCGAGCGCGTCCTGCCGGGGCCGGCAGTCGCCCGCGACGGGCACGACGTAGGCCAGCGAGACGGCGTGCTGGCGCGGATCGTGGTAGGGGGTGACCCCGGCCGTGGGGAAATACTCGGCCACGGTGAAGGGCTGCGGCGCGGCGGGGATGTGGGGCAGCGCCACGGGGCCGAGGTCCTTCTCCAGGTGGCGCAGGAGCGCGTCGCGGATCCGCTCGTGGTGCAGCACCCGGCCCGAGACCAGCGCGCGGCTGACCGTGCCGTCCGACAGGATGCGCAACAGCAGGCCGACGTGGGTGACCACGCCGGTCTCGTCGACCCGCACCGGCACGGCGTCGACGTAGAGGATCGGCATCCGGCCGCGCACCGACTCCAGTTCTTCCGGTGCGAGCCACGCCGGCGTCGTTTCGGTCTTTTCGGTCATGCGCTGATCGTACGGCCCGGCGGGTCACCGGCGTACGGTACTCCCGTCAGATGAGATCCGGCCCGCGAGCCAGGCGGCCGCGCAGGTGAGCAACACGATGCCGAAGAACGGCAGATATTCGGTGACTTTTCGCTTCATGTGAGGTCGCTTTCCGCTCTCTCCTTGGCCAGCCGCCTGCGTTGCGGCTGAACGGTGTACCGGGGATCACGGGCCGACTCCATCCCGGCCATGAAGATCCCGAACCTGGTGCACGCCGACCCCGCCAGCAGGGCCGCTCCCGCCGCCACGGCCGCGATCCTGCTGCGCCGCCCCAGGGTCGCCCCCGCCAGCGCCCCGGCCAGCGACAGCACCTCGGCCGCCCGCAGCAGCCTGCTGCGCTTGAGCGGCTCGGCCAGCGGCCCGA
>NZ_BAAAZP010000035.1:0-6805 GCF_039536965.1 Nonomuraea antimicrobica
GCGTCCAGGCCGCGGGCGGCCCCGGCGCGCGCCACGACGTCCAGCACGGCCCTGCGCGGCTCGGCCCGCAGGAACTGCGAGACGTAGCCCAGCTCCCGGCCGCGCAGGTCGGCGACCTGCGCGTCGGGCAGCGCCGCCAGGTCCACGGTGCTCCCCGACGACGTACGCAGCAGGATCCGCCCGGCCGTCGGCACGTACGTACGGTGGACGCAGCGCAGCAGCGACGACTTGCCCGCCCCGGACGAACCGGCCAGCGCGACGTGCTCGCCGGCGGCCACGTCCAGGTCCACGCCGTGCAGCGCGCCCACGGTGCGGCCGTCGATCGTGTGCAGGGTGAACGACTTGACCAGTCCCCTGATCTCCAGAACGTTCATCCGCGCGCCGCCGCCACCAGCCGCTGGCTGTAGGGGTGCTGCGGGTCCTCCAAGAGCTGGTCGGTCAGGCCCGTCTCGACGACGCGGCCGTGTTGCATCACCATCACCCTCCTGGTCAGCATCTCGATGACGCCGAAGTCGTGGGAGACGACCACGGCGGCGACGCCGAGCCGTTCGAGCAGGTTGCGGAGCAGGTCGAGCACGCCGGCCGCGACCGAGGCGTCCAGTCCGGTGGTGGGCTCGTCGAGCAGCAGCACGGGCGGGCGGTTGGCCAGCGCCTTGGCGATCTGCACGCGCTGGCGCATGCCGCCGGAGAACGTCCGCACGGGGTCGTCCATGCGCGACAGCGGCACCTCGGTCAGCTCCAGCAGTTCGGCGGCCCGCTCCCGGATGCGGCCGAAGTGCCGGCCGCCCGCGGCGGTCAGGCGCTCGGCGATGTTGCCGCCCGCGCTCGTGTCCAGGTCGAGCCCGGCGGCCGGGTCCTGGTAGACGACGGAGACCCGGTCGATGCGCAGCCGCCGCCGCTCGCCGTCGCCGAGGGCCAGCACGTCGGTCCGCCCGTCGTCGTAGCCGCGCAGGTACGCGCTGCCCCGGCTGGGCCGCTCGTCACCGGCCACGCAGCGCATGACCGTGGACTTGCCCGAGCCCGACTCGCCGACGATGCCCAGCGCCTCGCCCGGCTCCACCTCGAAACCGACGTCCCAGGCCGCCACGACGGCGCCGGTCGCGGGCGAGACCGAGGTGCCGTGCTCGGGGCCGGTGCCGGGCAGCGACCGCGGCCCAGGGTCGCCGTAGACCCTGCCGAGGTCCTCCACCTTCAACGCCCAGCTCATTGATCCCCCTCCCTGTTACGCGCGCAGAAGTCCGTGTCGCTGCACACCCAGGCCACGGAGCCGTCCATGGACGGCACCTCCACCAGGTACGACCCCTCCGAGCCGCAGTGCCGGCAGGCCGCGCCCGGCGTGCTCTCGACCTCGAACGGGATGTCCTCGAACACCAGCGGCTCCACCACGGTGTGCGGCGGCACCGCGTAGATCCGCTTCTCCCGTCCCGCCCCGAACAGCGTCAGATGCTCGGCCCGGTCCAGCTTGGGCACGTCGAACCTGGGGATCGGGGTGGGGGAGATCAGGTAGCGGCCGTCGACCATGCAGGGGTAGCCGGCCGTCTTGGTGACGACGCCGTTGCGGACGACGTCCTCGTACAGGCCGACCCACATGCGCGAATAGTCGGCCTCGGCGTGCATCCTGCGCTGCTCGCGTACGTCGTGCTCGACCGCGCGCAGCGGCTCCGGCACGGGCACCTGCAGCACGAGCACCTGGTCGGCGCGCAGCGGCGTCTCGGGGATTCGGTGCCTGGACTGGATCAGGCTGGCCTCGCGGGTGTCGCTCTCCTCCGCGCAGCCGACGTGGCCCACGACCAGGCGGCGCAGGTTGGAGGCGTTCACGCCGCCGTCCTCGCCCTGGTCGATGACCTTGAGCCGGTCGCCGGGGCCGACGAGGGCCAGCGTCACCTGCAGCCCGCCCGAGCCCCAGCCGCGGGCGACCGGCATCTCGCGCGAGCCGAACGGCACCTGGTACCCCGGCACGGCCACGGCGGTGAGCGCGGCGCGGCGGACCTCGCGCTTGGACAGCTCGTCGAAGATGCCCCTGGGGCCGCCGTCGCCGGCGAGGTCCGTGATCGTCCTCATCGGGCGGTCGCCTCCTCCAAGGCGGCGCGTACCGCCCGCTTGCGGTCCAGCACCGAACGGAAGTCCACGTAGTGGGGCAGCTTGAGGTGCTCCAGGAAGCCGGACGCCTCGATGCCGTCGAGGGTCAGCAGGACCTCCTGCTCCAGCTCCGTACGGCCGCCGTCGCGGTGGACCAGCAGGTCGAGCCCGGCCATGGCGATGGCCTTGCGTTCGTTGTGGCCGAAGCACATGCCGTAGCCCATGTCGAGGCGGCTGCGGTCCTCCTCGGCCCGGTCGAGGTCGTCGATGGTCTCGACCTCGGTCACCCGTACCTCGGTCACGGTGACCGGGGCGCCGGTGAGCGGGTGGCGGACCCTGACGGGGAGGGTGCCGTGGCGGACCTCGCCGGGGAACTCGTGGTTGTGGCGGCCGGGCCGGAACGTGTGCGAGTACCACAGGTGCACCAGGGCGCCGGTCTCGGCCCTGGCCATCGCGGTCAGGCGGGCCGAGCGCGGGATGCCGGGGCGGACGGGGGAGCGGGTGATGTCGTACGGCTCGGGGTCGGCGTCCGTCGTCCTGTCGACCAGCAGGTCCATGGAGCGCAGGAGGCGGAGCAGGCGCGGCGGGCGCCTCGGGTCGTCGCCGTTCGCGTGCCCGTGGCCGTGGCCATGCCCGTGTGGGTGCTCGTGGTCGTGGTCGTGCTCGTGGTCCGGCTGCTGGTCCTGGAGGCGGGCCTTGGCCTGGTCCTCCGGCATGAGGTCGAGCAGGCGGCCCACGTAGTCGAGCGTGCGGCCGAGGAGCTGGCTGCCTGGCGGGTTGCGGAAGGCGGGCGAGATGCGGCGCGAGATCTTCAGCTCGTCGGCGTGCACCGGCTCGGAGTAGGCCACCCTGGGCAGCGTCGAGCGGTGTGCCCGGATGAGCTGGGCCGCCTCCTGAACGTCGCCCTCCGACTGGCGCAGGGCCCTGGCCGCCAGCTCGGGGGCCCACAGGCCGCCCTCGCCCATGATCCGGTCCACGGCCAGCCGCAGCCGCTCGGTGATCTGGTCGATCCCGAGCCAGTCGCTGGGCCCGCCGTAGCGGCGGCGTTCGACGAGCTCCTCGGCCGCCAGGATGGCCTCGTGGCCGCCGCTGGCACCTGAGTACCCCATTCAGTGCTCTCCGTTCTCGATCTCGATGCGGGTGCTGCGCGGCAGCCCGGCGACGGTCCCGTCCCTGGCGACGAGGAAGGTGTCGATCCCGGCGGGGAAGGCCGCGTTGGCGGCGGCGAGGGCGGCGAAGACGTCGCGGTGCAGGCCCGCGACCCGCAGCCGCCGGGTGCCCGGCACCCCGGGACCGCTGAGCGTCAGGACGGTCTCGGGCCCCTCCGCGCCCGAGAGCCGATCACCGGGGACGTCCCCGTCGGCGACCGCGAGACCGGCGTCCAAGAGACCGGCCTCCGAGAGAGCGGACTCTGAGAGAGCGGACTCTGAGAGACCGGCCTCCGAGGGACCGGCGACGGCGAGACCGGCGACGGCGGCGATCAGGCGCGTGCCGTGCTCGGGGTGCAGGGCGTCGCCCCTGGGCAGCCCGGCGATCTCGGCGGCCGTCGGGGCGCGCAGCGCGACCACCATGCGCGCCTCCCGAGGCGGGGCCACCGGCGCGGAGGTCGCCAGGTGCAGGGCCCGGGCCCAGTGCTCCTCCCCCGGCGCGGTCAGCACGGCCGTCGGCACCTCGACGTCGGCCAGCCCGGCCGCCACGGACAGCGCCGCGGGCCCGTCGCCGGACCCGACGGCGTCCAGCACGCCGGGCCTGGACAGGACGTTCAGCAGGGCGCGGAAGTCGGCCTGCGCCCGCGCCGCGGTCGGCGTCACCGCGCGGACCTGGGCGCCGATCCCCTGGACGGCGGTGACGGTCACGTCAGCTCCTCGAAGGCCACGCGGGTCCGGGAAACCTCGGCCCACTCGGCGGCGTCCTCCCTGGCCCGGCGCTCGGCGACGGCCTCGCACAGGGCGCGTACGTCTCCGGCGGCGGGCAGTCCGGCCGCGGCGGCGGCGTCCAGGAGGGCGGCGGCCAGCGCCGCCACCCGGTCGTCGCCGCCGCGCATGCACCACCCGGCCGCCCCCGCCACCTCGACGGTGCACGAGGTGACCAGCACCTCGCCCAGGTGGAAGCGCTCCTCGGCCACCGGTTCGCGCACGGTGAGCATCACCATGCCGACCTCCGGCGGGTGCAGCACGGTCGGCTCGCCCAGGTCGCCGGACCGGAGCAGGCGCTCGGCGAGTGGCAGCAGTTCGTCGGGGGTCGCGGCGGCCAGCAGCCCGGCGCGTTCCTCCCTGGTCATCAGGTCGGTCAAGGCGTTTCCTCTTCGATCTCGAAGGTGACGTCGAGCACGTCGGGCCGCAGGTACGTGCGGGCGTACTCGACGTACGGGCCGCCGGTGGCGCGGTTCACGCTCTCGGCCAGCCAGACGGGGCCGCGGCTGCCGCCGGTCAGGTGCTCGGCGATGCCCTGCGGGGGCACGTCGAGGCTGATCCGGTAGCGGGCACGGACGACGTTGAGCCCGTAGCGGCGGCGCAGGACCTTGTGCAGGGAGACCTCGTCGCCCAGCTCCCTGTCCAGGTTCAGCAGGGGCCGCCGGGGCAGGACGCTGGTGGCGTACGCGGCGACCTCGCCGTTCACGCTGAACACGCGCTCGACCGACCACACGGCCGCGCCCGCGGACAGCCCGAGCCGGGAACGCTCCTGCTCGACCGCGCGCCGCGCGCCGCAGCTCACCAGGCGCGCGCCGGGTTCGGCGCCCGCCAGCCGCACGGTCTCGCTGAACGAGGGCGGGACGTGGGCGGAGATCACGTACTCCACGCGCCCGCGCCTGAAGGTGCCGACACCCTGGACGCGGCGCACCAGCAGCCGCCGTTCCAGCTCCTGCAGGGCCGCGCGGGCGGCGGGCCTGCTGACGTGGAACCGGTCGGCCAGCACGTGCTCGCTGGGGACCTGCGCGCCCACGGGCACGTGGGCCAGCTCCGCCTCCAGGATGTCGGCCATCTCCAGGTAGCGCTGCGAGCTTGTCATGACAAGCAGCCTTGGCGGCGTTCCTGACCGAGAGGTGAACGACAGGCGACGCCGCACAAGCGCACAGGACATCAACGCAGGACGGATCTGAGCCGGGCCGAGATCGCCTCCACGGCCAGGACCAGCACGAACACCGGCAGTACGATCGCGGTGACCACGTCGTGGTTGAGCGCCCTGATGTGCTGGCTGAGCGCGAACCCCAGCTCCCCCGCCCCCACGATGCCGAGGATGAAGAAGGCCCGCAGGTTGACGTCGAGCGCGTACAGGGTGGTGGCGGCCAGGCGCGGGGTGAGCTGGCCGAGCACGGCCACGGTCAGCTCCTGTACGGGGCCCGCCCCGGCCGACAGCACGGCCTCGCGCGGCCCTCTGCGCAGTTCCTCGGCGTCGTCGGCGACGAGCTTGGCGACCAGGGCGGTGGTGAAGACGGCCAGCGCCAGGGTCCCGGCGACAGGGCCGTCCATGAGGCCGAAGGCGGCCACGAAGACCAGCACCAGCAGCAGGTCGGGGATGGAGCGCAGGCCGACGAGGAAGGTGCGGGCGGTCAGGCGTACCGCGTCGTTGGGGGCGACGGCGCGGGCGGCGATCAGGCCGAGCGGGATCCCTGCCAGCGTGCCGAGGAACGTGGCCCCGAGCGCGATCGCGCCCGTCTCCAGCAGGCCCTCGCCCAAGAGATCCGCGACCGGGGCGAAGTCGGGCGGGAAGAAGTCGCCGAGCGCCCGTACGGAACCCCCGGCCGCCTCGGCCAGCGCCGCGGGGCTCGCGCCGACCCGCCAGAACGCCACCGCGGCGAGCGCCACCGCGCACCAGCCGGCCAGGTGCGCGGCGAGCCTCGACCGGGTCCACGGCACCCGCTCCCCCCGTACGGGAGGCACGGCCCCGCCGCGCCCCGCGCCCAGGAGCTGCCCGCGCAGCGACACCGAGACCGCCTCGACGAGCAGCACGACCGCCACCGTCACCAGCGCGATCCCGGTGGCCTCCCGGTAGTCGGTGAACCCGAACGCGGTCTTCAGGTCCAGCCCGATGCCGCCCGCGCCGACGGCCCCGAGCAGCACGGAGCCGCGGAAGTTGATGTCCAGCCGGTAGAGGATGGCCGCCACCCAGGACGGCGCCACCTGCGGCAGCACGCCGGCCAGCAGCCGCTGGAGCGGCCCGGCGCCGGTGCCCGCGACGGCCTCGCGCACGCCGGTGTCCGCCTGCTCGACCGCCTCGGCGAACAGTTTGCCCAGCATGCCCACGGAGTGCAGGCCGAGCGCCAGCACGCCGGGCAGCGGCCCGATGCCGATCGCGGCCACGAAGAAGACGGCGAACACGACGTCGGGAACGGCCCGGCAGGCGACGATCACGCTCAGCGCGGCCGACCTGACGACCCGCGCCGTCCTGGACGCCACCGCGGGCCCTCCCCTGTCGGCGGCCAGCACGCCGAGGACGGCGGCCAGCACCGTCGCCAGCGCGGTGCCGGCGCAGGCCATCCAGAGGGTGTCGAGCACGTGGGCGAAGGTCGTGGCGGGGTCGCTGAGCGTCGGCGGCCAGGCCCTGGCCAGCAGCCCGGCGACCTCGCCGAACCCGCCGACCAGCCCGCCGATTCCGACGCCCAGGTGATCGAGGGCGACGATCCCGAGCGTCACGGAGACGACGGGGAACGTCCAGGCCGCCACGCGCCGGGCGCTGCGCGGCGGCCGTCCGTACGGGCGTGCCCCGCCGGGGCCGCCCTCGCCGC
>NZ_BAAAZP010000036.1:0-8334 GCF_039536965.1 Nonomuraea antimicrobica
CTGCGGGCCGCGACCGTGCCCGCGCCCGTCGCCGCGGCCCGCGCGCTCGCGGTGGCGGCGGGCGCGCGGGTGCACGAGGTGACCCGGGTACGCTCGGCGGGCCGCTCACCGGTGGCCCTGGAGCGCTCGTACTTCCCCGACCTGCCCGGGCTGCTCGGGGAAGACCTCACCGGCTCCCTCTACGCCCTGCTGGCCACCCGCTACGGCCTGGAGCCGCGTACGGCGGTCGAGCACCTCGAACCGGTGATCGCCCGGCCCGGCGAGGCCGCCGAGCTGGGCATCGAGCCCGGCACGCCGCTCATGCTGATCGAGCGCACCGCCTACGCGGCCGACGGCACGCCGGTGGAGTACGCGCTCGACCTGTTCCGTCCCGACCGGGTCCGCATCTCGGTGCGCAGCGGCGTCCAGGAGGGGAGTCCGTGACGGAGCACGGTCAGGGCACGGTCAGGGCACGAGCGGGCCCTTGACCACGGCGCCCGGCACCCAGCGGCCCTCCACCTCGACCTCGACCGGCGTCCCTAGTTCGGCAGGCAGGTAGGCGTAGGCGATGGACTCGCGGGCGGTGTAGCCGTAGCCGCCGGACGTGACGCGGGCCACCACCCGGCCGTCCAGACGTACCGGCTCGTTGCCGAGCGCGACGGCGCGCGGGTCGCTCAGCGTCAGGCAGCGCAGCCTGCGCTCAGGATCGGGGTCGAGGGCGTCACGGCCGAGGAAGTCGCCCTCCTTCTTGACGCAGAAGCCCAGCCCCGCCTCGTACGGCGTCGTCTCGGGCCCGAGGTCCGCGCCCCACACCCGGTAGCCCTTCTCCAGCCGCAGGCTGTCGATCGCCCGGTAGCCCCCGGCCACCAGCCCGTACGGCTCCCCCGCCCGCCACAGCGCCTGCCACAGGCCGAGCCCGTACTCGCTGGAGCAGTACAGCTCCCACCCGTGCTCGCCCACGAACGTCACCCGCAGCGCCAGCACCGGCACGTCCCCCACGGTCAGCTCGCGGGACGACATGAACGGGAAGTCCAGCGCGTCGGGCGTCAGCCCGGCCAGGACGTCGCGGGCCCGCGGGCCCCACAGGGCGAAGCAGGCGTACTGGCCGGTCACGTCGGCGATCCTGGCGTTCGCGCCGGTGAGCGCGGCCTGCTTGCGCAGCCAGCCCAGGTCGTGGGAGCCGAAGGCGGTGCCGGTGATGACGAGGAACTCCCGCTCGCCGCGCCTGGTGACGGTGAAGTCGCACTCGATGCCGCCGCGCCGGTTGAGCGCCTGCGTGTAGGTGACGGCGCCGTCCTGGCGGGCGACCCGGTTGGCGCACACCCACTCCAGGAGTTCGGCGGCGTCCGGCCCGGTGACCTCGATCTTGGCGAACGAGCTCTCGTCGAACAGCCCGGCCGCCGTGCGCGTGGCCCGGTGCTCGGCCCCGATCGCGGGCGACCACAGCCGTCCCGCCCACCCGTGCGGCCGCTCGTCCTCGCCCGCGGGCCCGCCGGACGCCTCGTTCGCGGCGTAGTAGTTGACCCGCTCCCATCCGGACTTCTCGCCGAAGACGGCCCCGTGCGCGGCGTGCCAGCCGTAGGCGGGCGAGACGCGCAGCGGCCGGCCCGCCGACCGCTCGTGGCCGGGGTAGCGGATGTCGTAGTACGTCTCGTAGTTCTCGACCGCCCGCTTGATCGTGTACGACGGCGAGCGGTACTGGCGGCCGAACCGGCGGATGTCCATGTGCCAGACGTCCATGCCGGGCTCGCCCTCGACGATCCACTCGGCCATGACCTTGCCGATGCCGCCCGCGCCCGCGATGCCGTGCGCGCAGAACCCGGCCGCGACGAAGAACCCGCCGACCTCGGTCTCCCCGAGGCAGAACTCGTTGTCGGGGGTGAACGCCTCCGGCCCGTTGATCAGCTTGCGGATGCCGACGTCGGCCATGGCGGGCACCCGGATCCTGGAGTTGCCGGAGATCTCCTCGAACCTCGGCCAGTCCTCGGCCAGCAGCCGGCCGTTGAAGTCGGGCGGCACGGCGTCGTAGGAGTTCGGCCCGGCCGTCCAGGGGGCGCAGGTGCGCTCGTACCCGCCCATGACCAGGCCCTGAACCTCCTGCCGGTAGTAGACGAGCAGGTCGGGGTCGCGCAGCGTGGGCAGGCCCGTGTGGTCGTGGAAGGCGTCGGTGACCACGTACTGGTGCGACATGGGCACGATCGGGACGCGTACCCCCGCCATGCGGCCGATCTCGGCCGCGAACATGCCGCCGCAGTTGACCACGATCTCGCAGTCGATGTCGCCCTGGTCGGTGCTGACCCCGGCGACCCGGCCGTTGACCACCTTGACGCCGAGCACGCGGGTGCGGGTCCGCACCGTCGCCCCGCCCTCGCGGGCGCGGGTCGCCAGCGCGTAGCAGAGCTGGGACGGGTCGATCTGCCCGTCCGTCGGCAGGTACGCGGCCCCCACCACCCCCTCGGGGTCCATGAGCGGGAACAGCTCCACGGCCTCGGCCACCGAGATCTCTTCCAGCGGCAGCCCGAACGTGCGCGCCCAGCCGATCTGGCGGCGGATCTCCGCCATGCGCTCGGGCGTGGCGGCCAGCTTGATGCCGCCGCACTCGGTCCACCCGGCGTCCAGGGTGCGGTACAGCTCGACGGAGTACTGGTTCATCCGGGTCAGCGTGGGGTCGGCGCGCAGTTGCCCGACGAGCCCGGCGGAGTGGAAGGTGGAGCCGCTGGTCAGCTCGTCCCGCTCCAGCAGGACGACGTCGCGTTCGCCGAGTCGGGTGAGGTGGTAGGCGACGGACGCGCCGCCCACCCCGCCACCGATGATCACGATGCGGGCCGAGTCGCTCATGGTCGCGAGGCTAACCGGCACGCCGTAAAAGGTCTAGACCGTTTAGAGCGCCGGGGCTAGCATCGAGCATGGCCACGCCCGAGGTCCTCGATCGCATCCCCCTGCTGTCCGGCGTGCCGCGCTCCGTCGAGGAGCTGCCCGGCGGGCTCACCAACCACAACTACAAGGTCACGACCCCGCGCGGCGTCTACGTCGCCCGCGTGTGGGCCAGTGACGGGGCGCTGCTGGCCATTGACAGGGACGCCGAGCACGCGAACTCCGTGGCGGCGGCCCGCGCCGGGGTTGGGGCGCCGGTGCACGACTATCTGCCCGCTCTCGGGGTGCTGGTGGTGGGGTACCTGCCGGCGCGCGCGTTCACGGCCGACGACCTGCGTGACCCGGCGAACCTGCCGCGGGTGGCCGAGGTGTGCCGGCGGCTGCACGCGGGGCCGCGGTTCGTGCGCGACTTCGACATGTTCGAGGTCCAGCGGCGCTACCTGGAGATCGTGCGCGAACGCGGCTTCCGGCTGCCGCCGCGCTACCTCGACTTCATGCCCGAGGTCGCCCGGATCAGGAGATGCCTGGCCGTGCGCAATGAAGGCACCGTCCCGTGCAACAACGACCTGCTGCCCGGCAACATCCTCGACGACGGCGAGCGCCTGTGGCTCATCGACTACGAGTACGCGGGCAACAACGACGCGTGCTTCGAGCTGGGCAACATCTGGAGCGAGTCCGACCTGCCGCCGGGCCACCTGGACGCGCTCGTCACCGCCTACTACGGCCGCCGCCTGCGCCACAAGATCGCCCGAGCGCGCCTGCTCGGCCTCATGTCCAAGTACGGCTGGACCCTGTGGGCCTCGATCCAGGACGGCGCCAACGACACCATCGACTTCGACTTCTGGTCGTGGGGCGTGGAGAAGTACGAGCGGGCGGTGGCCGAGTTCACCGATCCCGGCCTCACCGGCCTCATGGACGAGGCGGCCCGGGCAGACTAGGGGCATGCTCGCCGCATTGACCGGTCTGGGCCTGTCCACGGCCGCCGGGCTGAACGCGTACATCCCGCTCCTCGTGGTGGGCGTGCTCGCGAACTTCACCGACGCCGTCCGGCTGCCCGACGGCTACTCCTGGCTGTCGAACTGGGGCGTCCTGGGCGTCATCGCGGTGCTGCTCGTCGCGGAGATGGTGCTGGACAAGGTGCCCGCCGTCGACAGCGTCAACGACGCCATCCAGACCGTGGTGCGCCCGGCCTCGGGCGGCGTGGTCTTCTCCGCCACGAACGCCGCCGCCGAGTTCGAACGCTCGACCTGGATGACCGAGCACCCGTGGGCCGGGTGGCTGCTCGGCATCGTCGTGGCGCTGGCCGTACACGCCGTCAAGGCCGCCGCCCGCCCCGTGGTCAACGCCGGGACGGCCGGGGTCGGGGCGCCGGTCGTGAGCACGGCCGAGGACGCGGGGTCGCTCGGGATGAGCCTGGTCGCGGTGTTCGCGCCCGTGCTGGTGATCGTCGGGCTGCTGCTGTTCGGGGTGGTGGCGTGGTGGCTCATCCGGCGCGTACGCCGCTTCCGGGCACGACGGAGGGCCCGCAGGGGGGCGACAGGCGGTTACCCACCAGGCTGACCCGGCTCCCGCGCGGCGTCCTGGAGCGTGCGCAGCCAGCCCTCCAGAGTGGTCACGAACTCGGCGGGCCGCTCCTCGTGCAGCCGGTGGCTCGCCCCCTCCCAGCACACGACCGCGGACGCCGGGTCCTTCAGCAGCCCCGCCTCCCACTCCGCCCGCCCCGGGTCGGCCCAGATCGACAGCACCGGGCACCGCCTGCGCGTCAGGTAGTCGTCGCTGGCCGGGCGCACCCCGATGGCGTCCTGGCCGGTGAACATGGCCTCGAACGCCTGGGCGAGGACGTGCGGCGGCGTCCCGTACAGGCGGCGTTTGTGCCAGCGCCTGATGAGGGCGGGGGTGGCGGCGTTCGTGCACCATTCGTCGATCCGCTCGGCGGCCTCGTGCGGGCGCTCGCCCCTCAGGCCCTCGATCATCCTCGGGAAGCCGCGGGCCAGCTCGGCGGTCATGCCGTAGCCGGGGTCGAGGGCGGCGAGCGCGCGTACCCGGTCGGGGTGCTCGACCGCCAGGATCGAGACCACCTGGCCGCCCATGGAGTGCCCGACCGCCACCACCTGCGGGACGTCCAGGCGGTCGAGCAGGGCGTGCAGGTCCGCGGCCATCATGCGGGGCGTGTTCCCGGTCTCGGGGACCGAGGAGTAGCCGTGGCCGCGCAGGTCCACGGCGATCACCCGGTGCGCGGCGGCGAGCGCGTCGATGTGCCAGGCCCACTGGTGGGAGTCGGCGCCCCAGCCGTGCACGAGCAGGAGCGGCGGCCCGTCGCCCGCCTGCCCGCCACCCGCCTGCCCGCCACCCGCCTGTCCGTCGCGCGCCTGTCCGTCATCGGTGTAGAAGAGCCTGACCTCGGGCCCGACCTGCGCGTACGGCACCTATCCCGCGCCCCCGTCCGAGGTCGGCGGCCTCATGGGCGGCACGGACGGCGGCTTCGGACGGGGCAGGATGGCGGCCTCCCCCGCGCTCCAGCCGCCGTCGATGGCCAGCTCGGCGCCGGTCACGTACGAGGCCGCGTCGGACAGCAGGAACGCGGTCGCCTCCGCGACCTCCGCGGCCTCGCCCCACCGCCCTGCGGGCGCCAGCCCGAAGGTCCCCTCCTCCGGCACGGCCCCGAGCAGCCTCGTCATCGGGGTGGCGATCATCCCGGGATGGACGGAGTTGACCCGGATGCGATCCCGGGCGAACTCCAGTGCCGCGATCTTCGTCAGCCCGCGCACGCCCCATTTGGACGCGCCGTAGCCGCCCGTCCCCGGCAGGGCGAACAGCCCCGCGACCGACGACACGTTCACGATCGCGCCGCCGCCCGAGTCGCGCATGGGCCCGACCACGGCCTTGAGCCCCAGGAAGGCGCCGGCCAGGTTCACCCGGAGCACCTGCTCGAACTCCTCCAGCGACTGCTGCTCGATCGGCAGGACGGTGGCGATGCCGGCGTTGTTCACCAGACCGTCGAGCCGGCCGTACTCCTCCAGGGTCTCGGCGACCACCGCGGCCCAGTCGTCCTGGCTCGTCACGTCGTGGGCGACGAACCGGGCGCCCAGGTCTTTGGCGGTGGCCGTACCCTCCTCCACCAGGATGTCGGTCAGCACGACCCGCGCCCCGGCCGCCACGCAGCGCCTGGCGGTGGCCGCGCCCATGCCCCTGGCGCCGCCCGTGATGATCACTACCTTGCCGTCCAGCACGCCGTACGCCCTTTCTGGGGTGGTTCAGCGGACATGTGCACTGAAACACAAGCTCCGCGCCTCGATCAAGAGCTTGCTTGGGCATCGGAACCGGCTCACGCGCGCCGGAACGCCCAGGGCGGACTATCCTTCAAGGCACGAACATCAACGAGAGGTGGCAATGCTCGGCGATTTCCTTGTCATCGTGCTGGTGATCCTGGCGTTCCTCCTGCTCTTGGGCGGTGTGGGCATCTACCTGCTGGTCAAGCTGGGCAAGAAGGCCGCGGTGAAGGCCAGGCAGGCCACGGGCCGGCTCACCACGCACGTCAACGCGATGGGCACCGGCGACGCCGCCGAGGTCGAGCGCCTCCGGCTCGACCTGCGCCGCGAGGTCACCCTCACCCGGCAGGCCGTCGAGAACGCCCAGCACCAGGGGTGGGGGCTCGGGGAGCTGCCTCGCCTGCTGGCCGACCTGACGGCCCAGGCCGACGTGCACGACAGCCAGCTCGGCATGTACGCCCAGCAGCGCCGCGTGTCGCCGTACGTCGACCACGCCACCCTCGACCGCCTGCGCGAGCACCAGGCCAAGCTGACGGCCATGTGCGCCCGCATCCGGGCCGACCTGCTGGGCGACCAGGTGCAGCACACGGCGACGGGCATCGCCGACCTCACCTCACGCACCGATCTGGAGATCGAGGCCCGCCGCCAGGCCCCGATCAAGGACCCCCTCGACGAGATCGACGAGCTCTACCGCCGCACGATCGAAGACCGCAAGGACCGCCCCTGACGGCTACAGCATGCGACATGATGAACGCGTCGCGTGCAACGGCCCGAGGAGACGCCCCCCATGAGCACAGCCTGGCCGGGACGGCTCCGTCCCGGCCCCGCCGGCGAGTGGACCGCCGACATGCTCGATCACCTGCCCCTTGACGCGCTCCGGCACGTCGAGTTGATCGATGGGTCCCTCATCACGAGGTCGCCGCAGACCGGCTTCCACATGCTCATGCTCCGCCTGCTCGAACAGTCGCTCCGGCCGCCCGGCACGCTCATGGCCGTGCGCGAGATGACGGTGACGCTGGGTGTGCGGCAGCGGCCAGAACCCGACATCCTCCTGGTCAAGAGGTCTGCCTTCAGCACGAAGATCACCTCGTTCCGGCCGGAGGACGTTCATCTGGTCGTCGAAGTGGTCTCCGACGAATCCAGCGAGCGGGATCGAGTCACCAAGCCGATCAAATACTCCGACGCCGGCATCAAGCACTTCTGGCGGGTGGAGCAGGAGGACGGCCTGGCGGTGGTGTCCACGTTCGAGCTCGAGCCCGTGGTCAGGGCCTACGTCCCCACCGGTATCCATCGCAAGCGGCTCCAGACGAACATCGGGTTCGACGTGGACATCGACCTCCATCTGCGGCAGGTCTCGGGCTGACCGGGATCAGGCCGCGGTCCCGTCGTCGCCATGGACCGCCGCGACCAGCTCCGCCTCCGTGGCGCCCCTGGTGGCCAGCGACTTGACGGCCTGGGCCTGGGCGTGGGTCGGCAGCCGGCCCGCCAGCAGGATGGGCAGGGTGAGGCACCGTACGAGCACCTCCGGGGCCGAGATCCCCGACGGGCGGCGGGCCACCGACACGTTGACCCGCAGCGCGTGCTCGTTGCCAGGCGCCACACCCGGGCGGTCGATCTCGATGGCGCTGTAGCGGAAGCCGTTGGCCAGATCGCACGGGCCGCACCCGGCCGGTCCCCTGCTGAGCTTGCCGCCGCACTCCGCGCAGGTCAGCCGGTCGTACGCGGCGTCGACCACGCGCCACGGATGCTTGTCGGGCTCCTCGGTCACCATCTCGGCGATCAGGCGCTCGTCCGGCGGCTCGGCGGTGCCGAACTCGCTCTCCAGGAAGGCCCGCCAGCCCTCCTCGACGATCTCGTCGACGATCCCGGCACATCGGGCGCAGCCGAGGACCCCGGCGGGCTCCCAGCGATGGCATTCGGGGCAGCGTTCCATGTGCGCAACGTACAAGGTGGGGCGAGCGGGCGCATCGCAATATCAGCTCACATGCCGCATCACCCCGGCCCCGCCGCGCTTCCAGCCACGGCTCCATCCGGGCGGTTCCAAACCGGGCGGTTCCAACCGGGCCTCCGTCTCCGGCTCCAGCCGGGGCTCCGGCCGCGGCTTCGGCTCCAGCCGGGGCTCCGGCCGCGGCTCCGGCTCCAGCCGAGCTCCGGCTCCGGCTCCGGTTCCGGTCGCGGCTCTAACTGCGGTTCTCGCTGCTGAAGTGGACGG
>NZ_BAAAZP010000036.1:8383-114369 GCF_039536965.1 Nonomuraea antimicrobica
GCGGCGGTCGAGCGGGCGTCCCAGATGGCGGTCAGGGGTGCGCGCTCGACCGACGGCCCGGTGTCACGTCGGGGACGGGCTGCCCTTCACAACCTCGCCGGTGGCGGCGTCGACGGTGGCCTCGTGCTTGGTGCCGTCGGGCGTGACCAGCTCACCCTCCCACACGGTCTTGCCGTGCTCGGTGCCCAGCCGCAGCTCGGCGATCCGCCCTTCAGGCACGGCGGCCACGAGCTTGTCGGCCGCCTGGACGTAGTCGACCTTGGCCGCGGCCAGCTCCTCCTTGCGCTTGGCCTTGGCGGCGGCGTCTTCCTCCTCGGTGGTGGGGCCGCGCACGACCTTGCCGTTCTCGATGTCCATCTTGTGTTCGGTGCCGTCTTCCCCGACGACATGTGCCTCCCACCACCGGCCATTCTCCTCGCTCTCGATGGCGACGAGCTTGGAGCCGGGCACCGCCGCTATCGCGGCCTGGGCGGCCTGCTTGAGGTGTTCGAGGCTGACCGTGCCTGGGCTGCCGGTCGGTGACCCGGTGGGGCTGGCCGGCTCTGTGGTGGCCGTGGGCGAGCCGAGCGTCGGCGAGGACTGCTCGGACAGCCGTTCCGCCTCCCTGGCGGCAGTGCCACAGCCTGTCGCGAGCACCGTCGCGCCGATCAGGGCCCCGATGATCGTCTTGTTCATACCTGGACGCTGCCCGCCAGAAGGCAAAGCATTCGCCCAGGTCAGCGGGCACGGCTCTACTTCACTCCCGCCTCGCGCATGTCGCGCAGCTCGCGTTTGAGCTCCTTGATCTCGTCGCGCAGCCGCGCGGCCACCTCGAACTGGAGGTCGGCCGCCGCCTGGTGCATCTGCTCGGTCAGCGACTCGACGAGCGACTCCATCTGCGCCCGCGGCATCTCGCCCGCGATGGCCTTGGCGTGCTGACCGGCCTGACCTGCCTGGCGGGCCAGGCCGGGCACGGGCGCCTTGCCCCGCGACTGCTGACGGCCCCCGCCGAGCAGGCGGTCGGTGTCGGCGTCTTCGCGCTGGAGCGAGTCGAGGATGTCGGCGATCTTCTTGCGCAGCGGCTGCGGGTCGATGCCGTTGGCCTCGTTGTAGGCGATCTGCTTGGCCCGGCGCCGGTTGGTCTCGTCGATCGCGCGCTCCATCGACGGGGTGACCTTGTCGGCGTACATGTGGACCTGGCCGGAGACGTTACGGGCGGCGCGGCCGATGGTCTGGATGAGCGACGTCTCCGAGCGCAGGAAGCCCTCCTTGTCGGCGTCGAGGATCGCCACCAGCGACACCTCGGGCAGGTCGAGGCCCTCGCGCAGCAGGTTGATGCCGACCAGCACGTCGAACTCGCCCGTGCGCAGCTCCCGCAGCAGCTCGATGCGGCGCAGCGTGTCGACCTCGCTGTGCAGGTAGCGGACCCGGATGCCGAGTTCGAGAAGATAGTCGGTCAGGTCTTCGGACATCTTCTTGGTCAGCGTGGTGACCAGCACGCGCTCGTCGCGACCGGCCCGCTCGCGGATCTCGTGGACCAGGTCGTCGATCTGGCCCTTGGTGGGCTTGACCACGATCTCGGGGTCGACCAGGCCGGTCGGGCGGATGACCTGCTCGACCACGTCGCCCTTGGCCCGCCCCAGCTCGTAGGGCCCGGGCGTGGCCGACAGATAGACGGTCTGCCCGATGCGTTCGAGGAACTCCTCCCACTTCAGCGGCCGGTTGTCGAGCGCCGACGGCAGCCGGAAGCCGTGCTCGACCAGCGTGCGCTTGCGGGAGGCGTCGCCTTCGTACATCGCGCCGATCTGCGGCACCGTCTGGTGCGACTCGTCGAGCACCAGCACGAAGTCTTCCGGGAAGTAGTCGAGCAGCGTGTTGGGCGCGCTGCCGGCCTCGCGGCCGTCCATGTGGCGCGAGTAGTTTTCGATGCCGGAGCAGGTGCCGATCTGGCGCATCATCTCGATGTCGTACGTCGTGCGCATCCGCAGCCGCTGCGCCTCCAGCAGCTTGCCCTGCCGCTCCAGCTCGGCCAGCCGGTCGGCCAGCTCGATCTCGATGCCGGCCACGGCGGCGGCCATGCGCTGCTCGCCCGCGACGTAGTGGGAGGCGGGGAAGATGTAGAGCTCTTCGTCCTCGGTGATGACCTCGCCGGTCAGCGGGTGCATGGTCGAGAGCTTCTCGATCTCGTCGCCGAACATCTCGATGCGCACGGCCAGCTCTTCGTATTTCGGGATGATCTCGATCGTGTCGCCGCGCACTCGGAACGTGCCCCGGGTGAAGGCCAGGTCGTTGCGCGTGTACTGCATGTCGACCAGGCGGCGCAGGAGCTGGTCGCGCTCGACGTCCATGCCGACGCGCAGCCGGGCCATGCGGTCGACGTATTCCTGCGGCGTGCCCAGGCCGTAGATGCACGACACCGAGGCGACCACGATGGTGTCGCGGCGGGTGAGCAGCGAGTTGGTGGCCGAGTGGCGCAACCGCTCGACCTCGTCGTTGATCGAGGAGTCTTTCTCGATGTAGGTGTCGCTCTGCGGGACGTAGGCCTCGGGCTGGTAGTAGTCGTAGTAGGAGACGAAGTATTCGACCGCGTTGTTGGGCAGCATCTCGCGCAGCTCGTTGGCGAACTGCGCGGCGAGGGTCTTGTTGGGCTGCATGACCAGCGCGGGCCGCTGCAGCCGCTCGATCAGCCAGGCGATGGTGGCCGTCTTGCCGGTGCCGGTGGCGCCCAGCAGGACGTTGTCCTTCTCTCCGGCCTTGACGCGGCGCTCCAGCTCGGCGATGGCCGTCGGCTGGTCGCCGGAGGGAGTCATCTCGGTGACGACCTCGAAGGGCGCCACCTTCCGCTGCAAATCAGTGACCGGTCGCATGCTGCCACTGTAGGCGGCGCCACCGACATCTTCGCCGGGTGCCTTCGTCAGGCCGTACGCTCGCCGATGCGGGGGAACGGGGTGGTGGAGAAGACCACCTCGACGGGCACCTCGAAATATTCGGCGATCCGCAGCGCCAGGTAAAGGCTTGGACTGTATTCGCCGCGTTCGAGGTAACCGACGGTCTGATAGTGCACCCCCAGCGCGTCGGCGAGCTGCCTGCGGGTCACGTTCCGCTCTGCGCGCAGCAGCGCGATGCGGTTGTAGACGATCTCGCTCATCAGGACGTAGTTTCTCAGGTGACCCGCTGCATCGCCCGATGGCGGCGCTGTTCCATCGCCGAGCCAGACTCGCGCCTGGCCATCCTGCGCAGGATCGGAGGCGCCAGCACCAGCCCGGCCACGGCCCACGCGAGCAGCACGAGCGTGGTCTCCACCGGCCGCCACGAGCCGCCGATCTCCGCGGCGGCGGCCGCGTCGGGCAGCAGCGCCGAGCGCATGCCCAGGCCGAGCCAGTAGAGCGGGAAGACGTGGGCCAGCGCCTGCAGCCAGCCGGCCAGCGCGGTGATCGGGTAGAAGACGCCCGAGACGGCGGTGAGACCGCCGATGGCGAGCATGGACATCCCGGCCGCGGTCTGCGGGCTGCCGGCCAGCGAGCCGATGACCGCGCCCAGCGGCAGCGCCGACAGCAGGCCCAGCACCGTGAGCCAGGCGATGGTGAGCCAGTTGCCCAGCCCGATCCCGAACAGCCCCGGTACGAAGAACAGCCCCGCGACGAGCATCAGCACCAGCGACGCCACGGTGGAGAAGGACAACGACACGATCCGGCCGACGAGGTAGCCGATCATGCCCTGGGGCAGGGCCTTGGCCCTGAGCAGAGTGCCGTCCTCCCTTTCGACGGACAGCGAGCCCACGGCGCCCAGCAGGCCGTTGACCGGGATCAGCAGCCCGAGCAGGCTGGGCAGCGTGGCCGCCGCCAGCGGCAGGTCGGTGCCGGGCAGCGTCGCGTCGCGCTGGAAGTAGAGCACGACGGCGAAGGCCACGGTGCTGACCACGGTGAACCCCAGGTCCTGTGGGGTGGTCAGTTGTTGCTTGAACTCGATCCAGCCGCGGGACAGCCCGAGCCGGGCGGCGTGCAGCGTGGGGTTCACGCTTCCTCCCCCTTGACGATGGTCATGTAGGTGTCCTCGAGCGTGGCCCGGCGTACCTCCAGGTCGCCGATCCCGGTGGGGTGCTGGTCGAGCAGGTCGCGGACGAAGCCGACGGCGTCCTGTGTGGCGTGCACGAAGTGCTCGCCGTCGCGGCTCCAGCGCACCTGGGCGTCGCGGGAGAACTCGCGGGCGAGCCTGTCGGGGCTGCCGTCGGCGACGATGCGGCCACCGGCGAGGATGAGGATGCGGTCGGCGAGCTTCTCGGCCTCGTCGAGGTCGTGCGTGGTGAGCAGGATCGTGGTGTCGTCGAGGTCGGACAGCCGGTGGACGAGGTCGTGGAAGTCGCGCCTGGCCTGGGGGTCGAAGCCGGCGGTCGGCTCGTCGAGGAAGAGCACCTCGGGGCGCCCGACGATGCCGATGGCGACGTCGAGGCGGCGCCGCTGCCCGCCGGAGAGCCGGTTGATGCGCTGGCCGGCGTGTTCGGCGAGCCCGACGGCCTCGATCAGCTCGCCGGTGTCGAGCGGTGTCCTGCCGGGGTCCGCGTACGGCTCGTAGTAGCGGCTCAGGTGCTCCAGGAGCTGGCGCACCCGCCAGCGCCCGTGGTCGCGCCACGACTGGAGCACCACGCCCAGCCGGGCCCGCCAGCGCTCGTCGCCGCGGGCCGGCTCGACGCCCAGCACGCGTACGTGGCCGGCGGACGGCATCCGGAACCCCTCCAGGATCTCGATCGTGGTCGTCTTGCCCGCGCCGTTGGGCCCGAGCAGCGCGATCACCTCACCGGGGTGGACGACGAAGGCGACGTCCCGCAGGACCTCCTTCTGCCCGTACGCCATCCGCAGCCCGCGCGCCTCGATGGCGGCGGCCGTCTCCCCGATGTCCGTACCGCCTGTCAGCTCTCTCAACGCTCCCATCGATCCTCCAGATAGTAGGTCTACTACATCAATAGCACACCTACTACACCCTGCAATAGATATATGACACGCATTGCAAGCGAACAGTAAGTCGCACCCGATACGGTCTGAATCGCCTGTAGCGGAAAAGGAAGGTTCAATGTCACGACCCAGAGAGGCACTGATCCAGGCAGGGCAGGGCATAGCCCAAGCGGTGGCCCAGGGGGGTGACGTACGCCATGCGATGGGTCAGGCCGTGGGGCAGGTGATGGACCAGGCGGGGAACCTGGCTGGTCAAGCCCCGGGGTTCAGGCTGAACCCGTACGACTTCGCCGCCGCCCGCGACGGCGGCGCGTCCGTCGGCACCCTCATCGAGGCCAGGTCCGCGTCACTGAACGAGGCCGGCGAGATCGTCAACCGCAGCTTCGCCGAGAACGGCATGCACGTCATCTCTCCCGTGGTGATCCCCAAGGGCAGCACCGCCAAGATGGTCGTGCCGCTGGGCATCCTCGTGCTGCTCGGCCTCATCGGCGCGCTCGGCAACATCATCCCGAGCTCCGACGTGGTGTTCGGCCCGCACTACTGGGTGGTGCTGGTGCTGGCCGCCGCGTTCCTGTGGTGGCGGCGCAGCGTGGTGATGGTGCCCGAGGGCTGCAAGGCGCTGATCACCCAGTTCGGCAAGCTGGTGCAGATCGCCGACCCCGGCCGGGTGACGCTGTTCAACCCGTGGAAGCGGGTCAGCTACATCGTCAACACCACCCGCGAGTACCCGTTCAACGCGCCGATCAGCGAGGCACCCACCCAGCAGGGCGTCAAGGCCAGCGTGGACCTCTTCCTGCAGTTCAGGATCGAGAACCCGGCGGAGTTCATCTTCGTGCTCGGCTCGGTCAGCGGCTTCCAGTCCAAGCTCCAGAACGCCATCAGCGAGGTCACCCGCTCCCTGATCTACGCCCAGCGCGCCGAGGACATCTACGACCTCGTCGGCGAGAGCACGCTCGGCATGCTGGAGAGCCTCAACCAGCAGTTCCTGCCCGCCGTACGGCTCACCGACGTCAACATCACGCACGCCGAGCCGTCCAGCCAGGAGTACCGCATGGACCTGGCCGCCCCCGAGATGGTCCGGGTCGCCAAGGAGGCCTACACCTACGAGTACGAGCTGCAACTGCGCAAGGAGCAGAACGAGGGCGACCTGGTCAAGGAGCTGGCCGGGCTGCAGGAGACGCTGAGCGCCATCCAGGCGGAGATCGCCGGCTACCAGGCCCGGATGGACACCGCGCTCGAACGCGCCAGCCACCAGGCCACCGCGCAGGCCAGGCAGCGCCTGGTCGAGGCCGAGTCCACGGCCAACGCCAACGCCGCGCTCCTGGAGGCGCAGGCGCTGGACATCCGGGCGCTGTCGGCCGCCGAGGCGCCCGAGATCCTCGACTACCGCTTCCAGCAGGACCTGCTCAACAAGCTCGAGTCCGTCGCCACCCGGCTGCCCCAGGTGGTGCAGGTGGGCGAGCAGACCGACATCGACTTCCTGGCCCTGGCCCAGCAGCTCGTGGGCGGCAAGGACGCGGTGCTGTTCTCCCCCGAGGACATGGCCGCCATCCGTTCCAGGCTCGACGAGATCGCCACCCGCGTACGCGAGCGGGAGGACGAGATCGGCGCCCTCCTGGAGCGGACCGCCGCCGACGTCACCCAGCCGCCGGTGACGCCGGAGCCGGACTCCGAGCTGGACAGCACCGTCGAGCGGCTGCTGCCGGGCGGCAGGCACCATGTCAACCCGGGGAGTGAGATCTGATGAGCCGCGAGTTTTCGAAGATCAAGGAGTCGCTGGCCTCCTGGGGGGACATCCGCCAGCTCCTGCGGGGCGGCGAGCAGGGCCAGCTCGTGCCCGTCGTCATCCCCAAGGACCGGCGCGGCTTCGCCTGGATGACGCTGGTGTTCCTGGCTCTGTACTTCGCGGGGATGGCGGCGCTCACCGACCTCACCCTCCTCGCCGCGCTCGCGGCGCTGGTGTCCCTGCTCGCGGCGCTGGTCACGATGTGGCGCAAGGCGATCATCGAGATCGAGGAGGGCACCACCGGCGTGCGCAGCCGCTGGGGCGCCATCGTCGGCACCCTCCCGCCGGGCCGCCACTACCTGTGGCTGCCGTGGGACCGGGTGGACGCGGTCGTCGACACCTCCACCGAGATCCCGTACTCGGCGCCGATCGTGGCCTGCCCCACGGCCGAGAACGTGCCGCTGAAGTCGATCGAGTTCTTCCTGAAGTTCCGGATCGTGGACCCCGTGGCGTTCGTGCGCACGATCGGCGCGGGCAACTTCGACCTGGTGCTGTCGAGCGCCGTGCAGGACGCGATCAGGCAGCGCAGCCGCCGGGTCAACACCGAGCGCGCCTACGACCTGCGCGGCTCCGACGTCGGCGACATGCAGGACGCGCTCAACCGCCAGCTCGGCCGCTACGGCGTGCGCGTCACCGGCGCCAACATCCCCGACGTGCAACTGCCCGACCAGTACCAGCAGCACCTGGCCACCCGCGAGAAGGTGGCCAAGGAGCTGTCGGCATATGAGCGCGAGTGGGAGCTGACCCGCAAGCGCCGCATCGACACGCTGCTCATGGAGATCGAACGCTCCAAGAAGACCCGTGACGCCCGGGTCGTCGAGGTCAAGGCCGCCCACAACAAGGCGCGCAAGGACGTGGCGCGCATGCTGGAGGAGCAGGAGACCGAGGCGCAGCGGGTGACGTGGGAGATCGAGGCGCGCGGCCGGGCCGAGCTGACCGCCGCCGAGAACGAGGCCAAGGCGCTGCGGCGGCTGGCCGAGTCGTACCGGGACAACCGGGCCGTGCTGCACTACGAGCTGGCCCGCCGACGCCTCGACGTGGGCGCCAAACTCGCGGAGAACGCCCCCCAGCCGCTGGTCGTACGCACCCAGCAGGGCCAGTCGGACTCCGCTCTGTCCACCCTCCTCCTGGCCCAGTTGCTCCCCCGCATCTCGGGCACGGGAGCGGGCCAGATCAACGGTCACAAACCTTCCGCATAGGAGAACCCCATGGTGTTCCGCAAGTTGATGGCCGCGTTCGGTGCGGGCGTCGAGGTCGACACGGTGCTGACCAACACGGGCGTGCGTCCGGGCGAGCCGCTGCGCGGCGTCGTCCACTTCCGTGGCGGCAACTCCGAGTACAAGGTCGAGGGCATCCACATCGACCTCACCGCCGTGGTGGAGGTCGAGTCGGGCGACAGCGAGTACAAGACGTCCTACAGCTTCCTGCGCCAGCAGGTGGCCGGGACGTTCCAGCTCGCGGCGGGCGCGCAGCACCAGCACCCGTTCGAGATCCCGATCCCGTGGGAGACGCCGATCAGCGCGATCGCCGGGCACCCGCTGCACGGCATGAAGCTGGGCGTCCAGACCGAGCTGGCGCTGGCGGGCGCGCTGGACAAGGGCGACCTCGACCCGCTGTTCGTCAGCCCGCTGCCGGCCCAGGACCACGTGCTCGGCGCGCTGGACCGGCTGGGCTTCCAGTTCAAGAAGGCCGACCTGGAGCGCGGCACCCTCTACGGGTCGACCATGCCGTTCTTCCAGGAGATCGAGTACTACGCGGGCGGCCAGTGGCGGCGTCACTTCAACGAGCTGGAGCTGACGTTCATCGCCGGGCCGCGGCAGATGGACGTCATCCTGGAGGCCGACAAGCGGGGCGGCTTCCTGACCTCCAGCCACGACTCCTACAACCGCTTCACCGTCCGCTACGACGAGTCGCCCAGCTCGGCGGAGGCGGCCCTGCAGCGCGGCCTGGAGCAGATGGCCCGCAACCGCGGCTGGTTCTGACCCCGGGCCCCCGGCACTCAAGCCGGCGGAGTCGAGCAGCGGCTCGACGCCGCCCGCCGTCGTCCGTCCCGAAGCACGGCGGGTTCCTGGCGCGGGCGAAGGCGGGCGGGAAAGTCCCGCAGGCTAGGCACTTCGCTCCTTTCCGTGTGCTGGCAGTCGCCTGGCGCGGTCGTTACCATGACGTCGGGGACTGACCGATCGTCGGACGGTGGGGCGAGCGATGGCACGGTTCATGGCGGCGTTGAAGCGGAGCGCCCCATGGGCGGCGCGCAACGCCGACGGCGCCATCGCGCTCGGGCTGGCGATCGTGGTCGGCGTGCTCGGCATCATGCCCGACGAGATCTTCGGCCCCAAGGGCGACGAGATCCAGACGCAGCTCGTGACCGCCGCGACGCTCGTGATCCTGGCGCTGGTGGCCACGGCGCTGCTGCGCGACCGCGCCCGTCAGGCCCCCGTCGAGAAGACGATCACCTCGGGCGCGCTGGCCGAGCTGCCCGTGCGGCTGGCCCGCCTGGAGCAGATCGAGACGCTGGCCCACAGCACGCGCAGGGCGCTCGACGCGCTGCAGCTCGTCCGGGTCCTGGGCAGCAGGCAGGAGATCGCCCAGTCCCACGCCGAGGCCAGGAAGGACACCACCCGGTGGAGCTTCAAGGGCGGCACCGGCACCTACCTGCGCGCGGTCACGCTGCCGAAGTGCGTGGAGGCCGCCCGCAGGGACAAACGCCACCTCACGGTACGGATCGAGGTCATCGACCCGTCCGACAAGGAGTTGTGCGCCAAGTACGCCAACTACCGCCGCTCGCTGTCCAACGTCCCCGACGGCACCGGCGAGGTGTGGACGACCGACCGGGTCAGGAAGGAGTCGTACGCCACCATCCTCGCCGCCTTCTGGCACCGCCAGGACTACACCCTGCTCGACATCGGGGTGGGCCTGTCGTCGACGATGACCACGTTCCGCTGGGACCTGTCGACCACCCGGCTGATCATGACGGTCGAAGACCCGAACATGGCGATGACCGCGCTGGCCGGCACGTTCTACTACGAAAACTGCGACACCGAGCTGCGGCTCAGCTTCGAGCAGGCGCGGCGGGTGCCGCTGGAGATGTACCAGGACGTGCCGCTCAGCAAGGAGCCCACCACGGAGGAGGTGCAGGAGCTGTTCGAACGCATCGGGGTGCCCCTGCCCAAGACCTACAGCGATCGTGACATCGTGGAGATCGCCCTCAAGGCGCTCCGTGCCCCGGACCCGTACGCATGAGTCACCGACGGGTTCAGCGGCTCGTACGCGAGGGCGAGGCCCGCGCGTGGGCCCTGGGGGAGCTGTCCAGGCCCGACCTGAGCGCGGTGCGCCACCCGCTCGGGTTCGTGTGCCTGCCGCTGGAGCGCGACGGCGGCGAGGGCGTGTGCCTGCACCTGTGGTCCGGCTCGCTCCCGCACGCCGAGACCACCACCTCCCAGATCCACTGCCACAGCTGGGACCTGGTCAGCCACGTGCTCTACGGCCAGATGCGCAACGTGCACGCGGTGGTCACCGACGCCGGCTCCGACGCCACGCACCGGGTCTACGAGGTGGTCAGCGGGGCCGACGGCGACCGCATCTCGCCCACCCACCGCACGGTGCGGCACGCCACGAGCCTGGTGGAGGTGTTCGGGCCCGGCGACACCTACACTCTTGACGCGGGCCGGTTCCACAGCAGCGTCGTGCCCGAGGGCGACGAGGCGGCCACGATCGCCCTGGGGCGCGGCCGGCCCGGCAGCCGTGATCTGTCGCTGGGCCCGCTGGGCGGCGCCGCCCACCACGTGTCCAGGCAGTCGCTGGACTCCGAGGAGACCGCCCTGGCCGTCCGTCTGATCACCGCGCACCTGACCTGAGAGGGCACCCGATGGACCTGGATCACGCTCGCATGGTCGCCGTCGAAGCCGCCGAGGCAGCGGGAGCGCTGCTCCGGGAGGGCGTGCGGAGCGCCGGAGAAGATCTGGCCGGTCTGGGCGTGCGGGCCAAGGGCGCGGCGGGCGACGTGGTGACCGATCTCGACCTGGCCTCGGAGAAGCTGCTGCTGGAACGGATACTGACGGCGTACCCGTCGCACACGGTGATAGCCGAGGAGTCGGGGCTGGCGGGGGCGGCGGGAGGCGAGTGGACGTGGCTGGTCGACCCGCTCGACGGCACCAACAACGTGGCCATCGGGCTGCCCGCGTACGTGGTCGGCGTGGCGCTCTGCCGGGACGGGTGCCCCCAACTGGGCGTGGTGCACGACCCGGTCTCCGCGCAGACGTGGTCGGCCGTGCGCGGCGGGGGCGCGGTGGCGTCCTCGGGGGCGCGCCTGGCGGCCCCGTACGCGCCGAGCCCGCACGGTCCGCTGCTGGCCTGGACCCAGGGCTACGGCCTGGCCAGGGACGACACGACCGTACGGCGGCTGAAGACGGCGCTCGACCTCAACGCGCGCCGGGTGCTCCAGCTATGGGCGCCGCTGCTGGCGTGGGCGATGCTGGCGCGCGGCGACATCGACGGCATCGTGGGTTACCGGGCCGGGGTGGTCGACCTGCCGGCCGGGGCGCTGCTGGCGCAGGAGGCGGGCATCGAGATCCGGGCGCTGGACGGCGGGCCGTACGAGGAGTGCATCGACACCCCTGCCGACGAGCGCAGCTTCGTGGCCGCACACCCCCGGGCCCTGCCGGGGTTGCTGGCGTTCCTGGGCTGAGGCCGATCCGCCACCTCGGGCAAGCCGCCTCAGGCGAACGCGACCAGCGCCCACACCGTCGCCACCAGCCCGACGACGGCCAGGCCCGCGCCGGTGAGCAGGAAGCGGCGCATCGGCACCCGCACCCCGTGACGGCGGCACGACTCGAACCACAGCAGCGTGGCCAGCGACGCCCACGGGGTGATGACCGGGCCGACGTTGGTGCCGACCAGCAGGGCCAGCAGGCGGTCGGGGTCGGTGGCCGGGATGACCGCTTCGACGGCCTGGTAGGCGGGCAGGTTGTTGATCGCGTTGGACAGCGCGGCGCCCACGGCGGCCGTGCGGTAGGGGTCGCCCTCGGCGCCGATCATCCAGCTCATCAGCCCGGACAGGCCGTGCGCGCTGAGCGTGGGCACCACCAGGAACAGGCCGGTCACCAGGACGACGAGCTGCCACGGGATCAGGCTCCACGTCAGGCGCTCGCGGGCGCGCAGCACGAAGGCCGCCACCACGACGGCGGCCGCCGCGGTGGCGGCGAGGGCGACGTGCGCCTCGGCCAGCAGCAGCACGATGAACAGCAGGCAGCCGGCCGAGGCGGTCGCGAAGAGCGCGCGGTCGGCGACCGGCTCCAGCACCGGCGGCGTGTAGCGCAGGTCGCGCCGCTCGCCGCGCCGCCAGAAGAACACCCACAGGAACGCCATCGTCACCGCGATCGAGACGACCTGGGGCGCCCACATGCGGGCGGCGAACTCCGTGGCGTCGAGGCCGATCTTGTCCATGCCGAGGAGGTTGGTCAGGTTGGAGACCGGCAGCAGCAGGCTCGCGGTGTTGGCCAGCCAGATCGTGGTCATGGCCAGGGGCAGCGCGGCGATGCGGGCCCGGGGTGCCAGGGCGAGCATGACGGGGGTGAGCAGGACGGCCGTCGTGTCCAGGTTCAGAAATATCGTGACGAACGACGCGAAGGCCGTACAGAGCACGAAAAGCGCGGCGTAGTTACCGCGCCCGAGCACCGCCATCCTGGCCGCGATGGCGTCGAAGACCTGCGCCTCCTTGGTCAGCTCGGCCAGCACGATGATCGCCACCAGGAAGATCAGCAGCGGCCCGACGCTCTCGAAGCTCTCGGCGGCCCGGGCCCAGGGCAGCAGCCCGGTGACCAGGAAGACCAGGCCCAGAGCCAGCAGCCCGATCCTCACCCAGTCGAGTACGCCCAGACGCCGCCACACCCGACGATGATCGCACACGGACTCCAAATCACCGATCCCACGGGGGATACTGAGCAGATGGCACGTGACGGCAGGCCGACCGACATCTTTGTCAGCTACTCCCCGGCCGACACGGCCTGGGCCACCTGGATCGCCTGGGAGCTGGAGGCGGCGGGCTACAAGACCATGATCCAGGCGTGGGACTTCGTGCCCGGCACCAACTTCATCGACTTCATGGACCGCGGGGTCAGCGAGGCGCAGCTCGTCGTGGCCGTGCTCTCGCGCAACTACCTGGGCTCCCGCTACGGCCGCCTGGAGTGGCAGGCCGCGCTGCGCGCCGACCCCGACCACCCGTCCAACAAGCTCGTCACGATCAGGCTGGAGGACGTGCGGCTCGAAGGGCTGCTGTCCACGATCACCTGGGTCGACCTGCTGGGCGTCACCGACCCGGGGCAGGCCAGGGCGCTGCTGCTGGGCCGGGTCAGAGAGGCAATGTCCGGCCGGGCCAAGCCGGAGGCCGCGCCGGCCTTCCCCGACGGCTCCCGCCCGCCGCCGCCCGCCCCGACGCTGCCGCCGCCCGCCGAGCGGTCCAGGGCCAGGCGCACGCCGGTCACCGCGCCGAAGTTCCCGCCGTCGGCCGGTGACGGCCGGGCCCGCGAGTCGATCAGCGTGCTGCACATCGGCGGGCCCCGGTTCGGCCGGGCGCTGCCCGACCCCGGCGACCCGTTCACGCCGGAGGACATGCAGGCGCGCATCTGGGCCGACCTGACCGCCATGTACGACCGCGGCATGCCCCGCCCCGACCTGATGGTCGTCAGCGGCGACCTGACCGAGTCGGGCAGCCTGGGGCAGTTCGGGCAGGCGACGCGGTTCGTGACCGACCTGCGGCTGCTGATCGGGCTGGAGCCGCACCGCCTCGTCCTGCTGCCCGGCCCGCGCGACGTCACCAAGGCCGCCGCCAGCGCGTACTTCATGACCTGCGAGGCCGACGACGTGAGCCCGCAGCCGCCCTACTGGCCCAAGTGGCGCCACTTCGCCAAGCTGTTCGGCGAGGTGTACCAGGGGCTGGACGACCGGGTGTTCGACGGCGGGCAGCCGTGGACGCTGTTCGAGGTGCCCGACCTGAAGGTGGTCGTGGCCGGGCTCAACTCGACGATGGCGATGAGCCATCTGGAGCGCGACGCGTACGCGCTGCTCGGGGAGGCCCAGGCGGCCTGGTTCGCCGAGCGGCTGCGGCCGTACGAGGAGAGCGCGTGGCTGCGCCTGGGCGCCCTGGGGCACCCACCGGAAGAGCTGAGAGACGCGGCGACGTTCGAACGCCTGCTGGGGCATCGGCTCAACCTGCTCTTCCACGGCGGCACGGGTACGGCGGCCGAGGGCCGGGTGGCCACGCCGCGCGCCGGGCGGCACCAGGTCGTCGAGATCGGCCCCGACGGGCTGCGTACGTGGTTGCCCGACGAGGGCCGCCCCGACCGGGTGCGCGCCCGCTGGCGGGCCGCGCAGGCCACGTTCAGCGGCGAGAGCCCGGCGCTTCCACCGCCCGCGCCAGAGCCGGAAGTACGCGAGCCCACCCCGGTCGAGTTGCTGCTCGACCGCATCGCCGAGGTCTGCGAGGCCCGGCACGAGCGCGCCAGGATCCGCAGGTTCGACACGCACCTGGTCGTCACCCACCCCGAAGACGGGTTCGTCCGGCAGATGATGATCGGCGCGCACGTGGGCGAGGTGGCCGAGGAGGCGGCGGCGGAGTTCGTCCGGCGGGCGCACGCGGCGGGCCTGTCCGCCGAGCTGGTCTACCAGGGGCCGCCCGCGCCGCGGGCGCTGCGCGACGACCTGATGCGCAGGGGTGTGCGGCTGCGCAGCTTCACCGAGTTCCAGGGGCTGCTCGACCTGAGCGGCTACGTCACCGAGCAGACCGTCCGGCTGACGAACGACCGCCGCTACCCGCCCGCCCTCTACGTGCCCCAGCGCTACCGCGAGCTCGACCGCCCAGGCAGCCAGGTCAAGCACGGCCTGACCGACGAGCTGATGCGCCTGCTGGCCGCCGACCACGGCCGGTTCCTGCTGCTGCTGGGCGACTTCGGCCACGGCAAGACGTTCGCGCTGCGCGAGCTGGCCCGCCGCATCCCGGCCGAGCTGCCGCACCTGACGCCGATCCTCATCGAGCTGCGCGCCCTCGACAAGGCGCAGTCGGTGGACGCGCTGGTGGCGGCCCATCTGGCGAGCCATGGCGAGGAGTTCATCGACCTCAAGGCGTTCCGCTACCTGCTGCGGCAGGGCCGGATCGTGCTGCTGTTCGACGGGTTCGACGAGCTGGTGGCCCGGCTGACCTACGACCGGGCGGCCGACCACCTGGCCACGCTGCTGGCCGCGGCCGACGACAAGGCCAAGATCGTGGTGGCCAGCCGCACCCAGCACTTCAAGTCGCACAGCCAGGTGCTGACCTCGCTGGGCGAGATGGTCGGGGTGCTGCCCCAGCGGCGGGTGCTCGCCGTCCAGAACTTCGCGCCCGACCAGATCCGCTCCTACCTGGCCAACCGGTTCTCCGGCGGCGACGAGGCACACGCGCGCATGTCGCTGCTGGGAGAGATCGAGGACCTGCTGGCGCTGGCCCAGAACCCGCGCATGCTCAGCTTCATCGCCGACCTCGACGCCGACCGCCTGCGTACGGTGGCCGAGGCCCGCCACACGATCAGCCCCGCCCTGCTGTACGAGGAGATCCTCGGCTCCTGGCTGGCCTTCGAGGAGCGGCGGGCGCGCGTCCCCGGCTCGGCGGCCGGGCTGACCCTCGACGAGCTGTGGCGGGCGGTGACCGCGCTGGCGGCGCGGCTGTGGGAGTCCGGCGAGTCGCTGCTGGGCCTTGACGAGCTGACCGAGATCGGCGAGACGCTGACCGACCTGGCCGACGGGCAGCTCTCGGCCGCGCACGCCGCGTTCAGGATGGGCTCGGGGAGCCTGCTCGTCCGTACCGACGAGGGGATGTTCGGGTTCATCCACGCCTCGGTGATGGAGTGGCTGATCGCCCGGCACATCGCCACCACCGTGGACAACCCGGTCCTGCTGTCGCGCCGGCCGCTGTCGGCGCTGACCGTGGAGTTCCTGTGCGACCTGGCCGACGTACGCGCGCTGCGGGCGTGGGTGAACGACCCGCCGCCCGACGACGTGTCCAGGGCCAACGCGGTCAAGATCGCCGCCAGGCTGCGCACCCCCGCCCGCGCCGACCTGCGCGGGGCCAACCTCAAGGGCGAGGACCTGTCGGCCAGAGACCTGCGGGAGGTCGACCTGACCGGCGCCGACCTGTCGGAGGCGACGCTGGCCGGCACCAACCTGTCCAGGGCCACCCTGCGCGGGGCCGCGCTGAGGGGCGCCCGCCTCGACGGCGCCCAGCTCACCGGCGCCGACCTGCGCGACGCGGACCTGTCGGGCGCACGGCTGACCCGGGTCGACCTGAGCGACGCGACCGTCGAGGGCGCCCGCTGGCACCGGGCCTCGCTCATCGACGTGACCGGCACGCTGCCCCACCTGCCGGGCGCGGCCGTGGTGCCGGGGCAGCCGGTCGAGGTGGAGTTCGCGCCCGCCGGCATCGGCGTCCCGTACGGCTACCGCTTCGACACCAGCCGCCTGCCCGAGCCCATCGCCTACAGCCCCGACGGGGCCATGATCGCGGTCGGCAACGAGGACGGCGGCGTGCTGCTGTGCGCGGGCGGCACGCCCGTGCGCACGCTCCAGGGGCACCGGGGCCGCGTCTACGCGGTCGGCTTCGCCGGCGACCTGCTGGCCACGGGTGCGAGCGACGGCGTCGTGCTGCTGTGGGACACGCTGACCGGCGAACCCGTGCGCAAGCTCGTGGGCCATCCCGACGGCGTCTGGCCGCTGCGCCTCGACCCGTCGGGCGAGCTGGTGGCCGGGGGCGGCGGCGACGGCGTCGTACGGGTGTGGGAGACCGCCACCGGGCGGCTGGCGCACGAGCTGAGCGGCCACCGGGCGCCGGTCTTCACGGCCTGCTTCAGCGGCACGGCACTGGTGACCGGCGACTCGGCGGGCGTGGTCCGGGTCTGGGACCTCGGCTCCGGGCAGATGAAGGAGACGCTCGGCGAGCACCGGGGCAGCGTCTTCCGCGCCGCCCTCAGCCCCGACGGCCGGCTGCTGGCCACCTGCGACGAGGCGGGCACCGTCCGGTTGTGGGACACCGCCACCTGGACCCAGTTGCACGCGCTGACCGGGCACCTGGGCAGCGTCTACTGCGTGGCGTTCTCGCCCGACGGCTCGCTGCTGGCCTCCGGCGACACGAAGGGCGCGGTACGCCTGTGGAGCCCGTCCGGCGAGTCCCGCGGCGTGCACACCACCCACGCGGCGGCCGTCTACCAGGTCACCTTCAGCCCTGACGGGCAGGTGCTGGCCAGCGGCGACGCCAACGGCGTGGTGCGGCTGCAGCCCGTCGGCGGCGGGCAGCGGGTCGAGCTGACCGGGCACCGCAGCTCGGTCTGGCCGTTCGCCTACAGCCCCGACGGGCAGCAACTGGCCACCAGCAGCAACGACGGCACCGTGCGGCTGTGGGATCCGGCGACGGGCCACAGCCAGCGGGTGCTGCGCGGGCACGGGCGGCGCATCTCCTCCGTCAGGTTCAGCGCCGACGGCACGATGCTGGCGACCAGCGGCAACGACGGCATCGTACGCGTGTGGGAGCCGCGCACCGGGCGGCGGCTGCGCGAGTTCACCGGCACGTCCGACCGGCTGATCTCGGCCTCCTTCTCCCCCGCCGGCCCGACGCTGGCCACCTCCAGCAACGACGGCGGCGTGCACTTCTGGAACGCCGCCACCGGCGACTACGAGCGCGAGCTGCACGCCGAGACCGACCACGTGTGGGCCGAGGCGTTCAGCCCCGACGGCCAGGCGCTGGCCACGGCCAACGACGACGACAGCGTACGCGTCTGGTACCGCCCGACCGGGCGGCTGGTGGTCAACCTGACGGACCACCGCGGGCGGGTGCGCTCGATCGCGTTCAGCCCCGACGGCGAATATGTGGCCACCGGCTGCGACGACAAGCTCGTCCGGCTGTGGCACGTGGCCACCGGCGGCCGGGTGGCCACCCTGGAGGGGCATGCCGACCGGGTCTTCTCGGTGGCCTTCTCCCCCGACGGCCGCCACCTGGCCAGCGCGGGCAACGACGGCAGGGCGATGGTGTGGGAGCTGCGGCCGGGCCAGGCGTGGCAGCCGCGGCTGGTGCACACGCTGCGGCACGAAGGGCGGCTGTGGAGCGTGGCGTTCGACGCCTCCGGCGACAGGATCGCCACCGGCGGCGACGACCTGCTCGTACGCGTCTGGGACACCGCGACCGGCGAGGCCCGGCACGTCCTGGCCGGGCACAGCCGGCGGGTCTGGTCGGTCGCCTTCAGCCCTGCCTCCGACCTGCTGGCCAGCGCCGGCGACGACGGCGTGGTGATCCTCTGGGAAGGCGGCGAGCGGCGGGCGACCCTGCTCGCGCTGCCCGAGGGGTGGGCCGCGCTGGCGCCCGACGGCCGGTACAAGGTGCACGGCGAGCCCGGCGGGCAGTTCTGGCACGTGGTGGGCATGTCGCGGTTCGAGCTGGGGGAGCTGGACGCGTACCTGCCGGGGGTGCGGCAGGTGCCGCTCGACTCGCCCTTCTGACCGTCCCGGCTTGGCACGGTCCCGGCATGGCGCGGTCAGTACACCTCGATCCGGTCCATGCTGATCACCGTGCTGCCCGAGGCGGGATTGCGTTCCCCGGTCACCCGCACCCGCAACGTGTGCGGCCCCGGCGCGAGTACCGGGCTCAGGTAGTTGAGCTGCTCACCCACCCGGATGCCGCTGTAGTAGTCCACGCGCTGCTCGGGGCCGCCGTCGACGGAGATGGCGGCGATGCCGTTGCCCTGGTCGCGCACGCTCAGCAGGGCCACCCGCGTGCCGGTGAAGCTGACCGTCGCGGTCGCGTCGGCCTGGCCGCTCCAGTGGTCGTCGCCCCAGAAGCACTGGGTGCCGCAGCCGGAGCCGGACTGCCACGTGCCCGCGTACGTCACCTGCGCGTCGAAGTCGTTGATCGCCGACGTGGCCGCGCCCGGGTCGCCGGACGGGAGCTGCTGCGTGGCCCCGGCGGCCAGTGGGCGGCCGAAGTTCGGGGTGCCGTCGGCGTTCCAGGTGAACCGCTGCACGCGGGTGGTGCGGAAGTCGTAGGTGTAGGCGCCGGTGTTCTTGGCGTGGTAGGCGATCCAGTCCTCGGTGCCGTCCGGGGAGCGGAAGAACGAGTGGTGGCCGGGCCCCCACACGCCGGTCGCGTCGTTGCGGGAGAACACCGGGCCCGGGTGCTGCGTCCAGTTGGCGGCCACCATGGGGTCGGCGCCGTTCGCGATGCTCTTCATCCAGAGCTGGTAGTCGGGCTTGCCGGTGTCGCAGGCCGAGTAGGTCAGGAACGTCCTGCCGTTGCGGTAGAGCGGGGTCGGGCCCTCGCGTACCTCGGCGCAGCCGCCGTCGGCGGGGATGGCGACCCGGCCGCCGTTGACGGTCCACGGGTTGCTCATCCTGGCGATGTAGAGCTGCGCGGGGCCGCCCATGCCCCGCCCTGGGCCGGTCCAGACGAAGTACGACACGCCGTTGTGGGTGATCGGCTCGCCGTCGATGGCGTACTCGCCGAAGTCGGCGATCTTGGCCTTGAACGCGTACGGGCCCATGGGGTCGTCGCCGGCCGACTCCAGGACGTACATGCGATGGTTGGCGTCCACGCCGTCGGAGGCGGTGTAGTAGATGTACCAGCGGGATCCGACGTGGCGGAAGGCGGGCGCCCACATCTGCGTGTTGCGGCCGGGGTCGCCGTCGCGCCAGACGACCTGCTCGGGCGCGGCCAGCAGGGTGGCGAGGCTGGGCGAGCGCCAGATCCCGATCCGGTCGCCGCGCGTGGTGGCCACGTAGTAGTTGCCGTCGTGGTACATCAGGCTGGGGTCGGCGGCGGCGTTGACCGGGTTACGGAACGACCCCGCCGCCGCGTCCGCGGGAACGGCGGGGCCCGTGGGGACGATCAGGCTCACGACGACGGCCAGGCCGGACAAGGCGGCACGCCAGAGTGATGGACGCGGCATCGGCGGTCCTTCCACGATCCTGTCGGGCGATCTTTCCGATCGTCACGGAAGGACGTCATGCCGTCAACGGGGCGGAGAGCAGGAGCCCCGGCACACCGACGGGCCGCTCCAGCCCTCTGCGGCGCGAAAGAGCACCAGGTGCGGGGCTGCGTGACCCCGCAGGCCGAAACCCAACCTCGTGGCCCGGCGCGTCCTCAGCCTCCGGCGGCGCGGAAGAGCGCCAAACCTCCTGGCCCAGCGCGTTCTCAGCCTCCGGCGGCGCGCAGAAGCACCAGGTCGCCCCAGACCTCGTCCACCCGGGAGTCGAGCTCCTCCAGTGAGCCCTCGTTGGGGATGACGATGTCGGCCGCCGCCAGGCGTTCCTCCCGGGTGGCCTGGGCGGCGATGCGGGCTCTGGCGTCGGACTCGGACATGCCGCGCTGCCCGGTCAGCCGCCTGATGCGCAGGTCGTCGGAGGCGTCGACGACGATGACGACGTCGTACATGGGGGTCAGTTTGTTCTCCACCAGGAGCGGCACGTCGTACACCATGATCGCGTCGAGGGCGGCCTCCCGCTGGAGCTGCGCCACCCGCTCCCCCACGAGCGGGTGCACGATCCCGTTGAGCGCGGCGAGCTGCTCGGAGTCGGCGAAGACGAGCGAGCCGAGCTTCTCCCTGTTGAGCGAACCGTCGGGATGGAGCACCTCGTCGCCGAACCTGGCCACCACCCGCGCCAGCCCCGGCGTGCCGGGCGCCACCACCTCACGCGCGATCTTGTCAGCGTCGATCACCATCGCGCCCTTGGCCGACAGCCGCTTGGACACCTCGCTCTTGCCGGAACCGATCCCGCCGGTGAGCCCGATTTTCAGCACGCGAGCAGCCTATCCACCCTCAGCGCGAGCCGCCGACCCCTGCAGACGGCCGGTGCCAGGTCAGGATCGGAGGGTCACTGCGCATGCTGTGACCGGTCCGGGGACATGCGCATGTGCACGATCGTCAGGTGGTCGTCCATGCGCTCGCGGCTGGTCTCCCGGTAGCCCAGGCGTCGGCAGAGCCGCAGGTGCCCGTCGGACAGGTGGCCGGTGGACAGATCGAACGCCGTGGCCTCGGCCACCCGCTCGTGCAGGGCGCGCAGCAGGGCCGTGCCGATCCCCTGCCCCTGCCGGTCGGGGGCGACGACGAGGCGGCTGACCAGGCAGGTGGCGCCCGACGACCGCCCGCGTACGGAGCCCACGATCCGCCCGGCGTCGACCGCCTTGAGCACGACCGCGCTCTCGACGACCTTGCGCACCTGCTCCAGCGACTCCACCAGCGCCGGGATGTACGGATCACCGTAGAGCTGGGCCTCGCTGAGATAGGCCGCCCGCTGCAGGGTGAGGATCTCGCCCGCGTCCGCCGCCACAGCCGCTTCTATGATCACCCGCGCCACCCTATCTCAGGAGCCGTGACCGGCCGTCAGCTCCGCCGGGCACAAGGTGCGGGGCGGGGGCGGCCGGCCGTTGACGAGGTAGGCGTGCACCCGGGCGCGCAGGCAGGTGGCGCGGAGCTTGGCGGCCCCCTGCTCCAGGTACGCGCCGTGCCCGTCGCCGTGCCAGAGCGTCGTCGCGCCGGGGATCCGCGCGGCCAGGCGGGCGGAGGCGGAGGCGGGGCCGACCGTGTCCAGCCGCCCGATGCCGACGAGCACCGAGGGGCCCTTGCCCAGGTGCACGGGGCGCGGCGGCCAGGCGGGACGTCCGCTCAGGCCCAGGCAACGGCCGACCTCGTAGCGGCCGCTCAGCCAGCCCACGCGGGGCGCGACCGCGCGCAGCCGCTCCTCCATCGCCAGGAATCGGCGGTAGCCGGGCACGGCGGGCATGAAGTCGTGGCACAGCATCGACCGGGTCACCGTCGCGGGCGCGACCGGCGGCGGCTCGTCCGCCATCGCGGCCAGCGGACCCGGGTCGCCCGCCTCGGCGGCCGACAGCGCCCGCGCCAACTCGGGCCAGCGCCGGGGGACGAGCCCGGCGAACACGGCGGCGGCGATCCGGCGGTCGTCCAGCGTACGTCCTGGGCCGGGCAGGGGCGCCCCGTCGAGCAGCCCGTCGAGCACCGACACTGCGTCGTCGTCGAGGGGACAGCCCAGGTGCGCGGCACACCAGTCGCGGAACCGGGCCAACTGCCGCTCGGCCGCCCGCGCGTGGGCGATCAGCCTCCGCCCGACGCCGGGCTCGCCGTGGTCGGGAACGCCCTCCAGGTACATCCGCTCGACCCTGCGTGGAAACAGCTCCAGGTACGCCTGCCCGTACACCGCCCCGTAGCCGTTGCCGAAGTACCGCAGCCGCCGCTCGCCGAGGGCGGCGCGCAGGGCGTCGAGGTCGTGTGCCACCTGCCAGGACGTGAGGCCCGCGTAGGCGGGTCCGGCGGCGATGCGGCAACTGCGGTCGTAGGCGGCGTTGTCACGCGCGTACGCACGCCACGCGGCCCGCCCAGGGGCCATCTGGAGCCTGCGGGGGTCGGGCTGCGGCACGGAACACCGCACCATGGCCGGACTCCCCCGGTCACCGATGCCGCGCGGCTCCACGAGCACCACGTCGAACCACCGGGCCAGCTCGCTGACGGTGTCGGGCCGCTGCCGCACCCCCTGAACGGTGGAGCCCTCCCCCGTGTTCACGACCAGCGCCCCCATGCTCCGGACGGGGTCACGGGCCGGCATCCTGGCCAGATCGATCTCCGTACGGGCGCCGCCCGGCCGAGCCCAGTCGACCGGCACCGACAACCTCCCGCACTGCAACCCATCCCCACAGTCCCACCACCCCTCCCACCCCCACCCACGCCCTGCCACGCGCCCACCGCCAAAAACCCCAGCCCGCTTCCCCGTCTCCAAAGCACCACCCACCACACCACCCGAGCCACCGTCGCGCCCAGAAAGCCCACCACCCACCACACCCAGACCACCGGCAAACGCCGGACCACCACCACCCACCACCCCCGGGCCACCAGCGGGCGCCACGAATCGGCCACCCGCCACGCCCAAGCCACCAGCCGACGCCGGAAGACCTCCGTCCGTCGCACCCAGACCACCAGCGGACGCCAAGGACCGGCCGCCCGCAACGCCCAGGCCACCGGCGGGCGCCGGGAGTCCACCACCGGCCGCGCCCAGGTCGGCGGGGACAGCCCGAGCGGGCCGGGCACCTGTCACTGAGTGCCCGCCCGCTACAGACCCACCCGCTGAGGGCCCGCCCACAACGGGCCCCGCCCTCCCGCGAGCCGTGGCCCCGGCATCCGACATCCCCGAGCCGCCAACGACAACAGCGACGACAATCGTGGCGGCAGTGGCGGTGGCGGCGATCAGAGCGACCGCCGCCCGGCCAATCCGCCGCGCCCACTGAACGCCCGGCGCCCACTGAACGCGACCCACCGACGGATCACACCGCATCCGCCCAACCCGGCGCACCGGCAAAACACGCCGCATCCACTGAACGCGACACACCGACCAGACCCGCCACATTCGACGAACGCCACGGGCCGACCCAAGGCGACGGGCCGACCCATCACGACGGGCCGACCCATCACGACGGGTCGACGCGGCACGACGGGCCGACGCCACACGGCGAACCGACGCACCACCAGGGGCCGACCCATCACGACGAGCCAACGCGACACGACGGGCCGACGCGACACGAGGGGCCGACCCATCACGACGGGCCGCCCCAAGGTCACCTACCCACGCGACACGACAGACCCACTGAAGCCACTGACGACCCCGCTGACCCCCCTGACGGCGCCGTGCCCACTGAACCATGTTCACGTGCATCGCCCCCGGGAGTCGCGGCCGCCACAAAGCGCAGCCCAGTTTCCCAGCGCCCGGCCGCGCGGATCAGTGCCTTACCAAGGCCGGAGGTAAAATCTGCACCCCCTTCAGCGCCGTGTCCCGAAAAATTCCCGTATACCGTTCACCAGCGGCTCGGGCGCCGCCATGGCCACCATGTGGCTGGGGCTCTGCGCCTGCCCCCAGTACGCGAGATCGTTACCGCGTTCCGCGATCCGCCTCAGCACCGAGGGCCCGCCGTGCGTCACCCCGGACGGCACCACGGTCTGCTCGATGGGCAGCCCGGCCGCGCCGTCGTAGTACGTCCAGGACGACGACCCGCCGGTGCCGGTGAACCAGTACAGGCTGGCGTTGGTGAGCACCAGGTCCCTGGCGATGTGCTCGGCCTCCGGCTCGTCCCACCCGTCGAACTCCTTGAACCTCTCCACCAGATAGGCGAGCTGCATCACCGGCGAGTCGGCGAACCCGTACGCGAGCGTCTGCGGCCTGGCCGCCAGGTACGGCCCGTACCCGCTGCCCCCGGACATCCGCCCGGCCATCACCTCCAGCTCGGCCAGTTCCTCGGCACTGGCCCCGTCCAGTTCTCCGGGCTTGCCGGTGGGGATGCCGAGCCCGGCCGTGATGAGCGAGCCGACCACGTGCTCGGCGGCCAGGACCGCGAGCTGCGGCGTGACGAGGGCTCCCGCGTCGTTGCCCTGCGCGCCGTAGCGCTCGTACCCGAGCCGGCTCATCAGCTCGGCCCAGGTGCGCGCCACCCGCTCGATGCTCCACGGCCGCTGGTCGGCGGGCTCCGGGAACGGCGAGAACCCGAACCCGGGCAGCGAAGGCGCCACGACGTGGAAGGCGACGGAGGGGTCGAGGCCGTGGCCGCGCGGGTCGGTGAGCGGCCCGATCACGTCGAGGAACTCGGCCACGGTGTTCGGCCAGCTATGCGTCATGATCAGCGGCAGCGCGCCGGGCTCGGGCGAGCGTACGTGCAGGTAGTGGATCGTCTGCCCGTCGATGACGGTGGTGAACTGCGGGAAGGCGTTCAGGCGGGTCTCCTGGGCGCGCCAGTCGAACCCGTCGGCCCAGTACGCGGCCAGCTCGCGCAGGTAGGCCACCGGCACGCCCCTGCTCCACCCGCCGGGCAACTGCGCCGCCCACCTGGTACGCCTCAGGCGGTCGTACAGGTCGTCGAGGTCGGTCTGCGGAATATCGATACGGAAGGGCTTGATTTCGTCCATGACCAGCACCGTAACCCCCAACGCGGAACGTTTCGTTCCGCAATTACCTCCGGCCTCCCGCAGCCCACCACCCGCCGTCCTCCGAGACCCCCGGCGGCAGCACGCGAGCACCCACAAGCCCTGCCCGAAGCAGGCGAAAACCCCGCGCCAACACGAAAAGGCCCCGCACGGTTTCCCGTGCGGGGCCTTGACGACCTACTTCCTGCCCGTGATCACCAGGCAGCGGCGGAGACCCTCAGGAGGGCCTCAGCTCTGCCCACCCGCGAGCTTCTCGCGCAGAGCCGCGAGCGCCTCGTCAGAGGCGAGCGCGCCGCTGGCCGGGGTGGAGGAGGTGGAGCCGCCGCCCTGCTGGGGCTGCGTCTCACCGGTGTAGGACGAGGGAGCGGCCTCGCCGGCCTCCGCCTCGGCCTTGCGGGCCTCCTCGATCTGCTTCCTGTGGGCCTCGAAGCGCTGCTGGGCCTCGGCGTACTGCCGCTCCCACTCCTCACGCTGCTTGTCGAAGCCCTCGAGCCACTCCCCGGTCTCCGAGTCGAAGCCCTCGGGGTAGATGTAGTTGCCCTGGTCGTCGTAGGTGGCCGCCATGCCGTAGAGGGTCGGGTCGAACTCGACCTCGGTGCCGACACCCTCGTTGGCCTGCTTCAGCGAGAGGCTGATGCGACGACGGTCGAGGTCGATGTCGATGATCTTCACGAAGATCTCGTCGCCGACCTGGACGACCTGCTCGGGAATCTCCACGTGCCGCTCGGCCAGCTCGGAGATGTGCACCAGACCCTCGATGCCCTCCTCGACCCGGACGAACGCACCGAACGGCACCAGCTTGGTGACGCGGCCCGGCACGACCTGGCCGATCTGGTGGGTGCGGGCGAACTGCTGCCACGGGTCTTCCTGAGTGGCCTTGAGCGACAGGGAGACGCGCTCGCGCTCCATGTCGACGTCGAGGACCTCGACCGTGACCTCCTGGCCGACCTCGACCACCTCGGACGGGTGGTCGATGTGCTTCCAGGACAGCTCGGAGACGTGGACCAGGCCGTCTACGCCGCCAAGGTCGACGAACGCGCCGAAGTTGACGATCGAGGAGACGACGCCCTTGCGGACCTGCCCCTTCTGAAGGGTGTTGAGGAACGTCTGGCGAACCTCCGACTGCGTCTGCTCGAGCCAGGCACGGCGCGACAGGACCACGTTGTTGCGGTTCTTGTCGAGCTCGATGATCTTGGCTTCGAGCTCACGCCCGACGTACGGCTGCAGGTCGCGCACGCGGCGCATCTCAACCAGGGACGCCGGGAGGAAGCCGCGCAGGCCGATGTCGAGGATGAGACCACCCTTGACGACCTCGATGACGGTGCCGGTGACGATGCCGTCCTCGTCCTTGATCTTCTCGATCGTGCCCCAGGCGCGCTCGTACTGAGCCCGCTTCTTGGACAGGATCAGGCGACCCTCTTTGTCCTCCTTCTGGAGAACCAGGGCTTCGACGTGCTCTCCGACTTCCACGACGTCAGCAGGATCGACATCGTGCTTGATCGAAAGCTCGCGCGAGGGAATGACACCCTCGGTCTTGTAGCCGATATCGAGAAGAACCTCGTCTCGATCGACCTTGACGACGGTGCCCTCGACGATGTCGCCGTCGTTGAAATACTTGATGGTCTCGTCGATCGCCGCGAGGAAGGCTTCCTCGGACCCGATGTCGTTGACCGCTACCTGCGGGGTGCTCGAGGTGGCCTCAGTGCTGGACGTCATGTGTGGAATTGCTCCGAACGCGGACAGGATGTCGATGTGGCGGATGCGCGGCAGGCCCTCTTCCGCATCAAGCCGAGGAATTACGACATCGACGTGACCGAGCGCGAGCCCGCTCCGTCTGAGGCGCGCGCGAGCCCACAGCGCAGCGATCAGCATATGAGACCTTCGCCACGGGGTCAATCCGGGGAGGAGTCAATAGACGATGACCTCACGCCCTCGCTTGGCGACGATATTACCTCGAAGATTCTCCGGCATGGAGATCCGCTCCGGGTCGCCGTCGCTGACGAAGCGTTCACCAGGGTGCTTGTCCAGCCACTCCAGCCAGTATTGCGAGCACCACTTGCGGCACTCGCCCTTCTTGCCGTTGCTCTGGATGCGCTGGATCGCCCCGCGGTCAAACTTTTTCGCGTACGGCGAAAGTGACGGCTCGGCCCCGGCGAGGAACACTCCGGCAAAATCATATCGCGTGCCGTCCCAGGACCCGGTCCTGGCCGGTTTCTTGCCCCGGGGCAGCGACCCGTACGGCAGGGCCATCGTCTCCGACGGCGGCGCGCCGAGCTTCCCGAGCAGGCGCTCGATCCGGACGATCTGCTCCTGCACCTTCTTGCGCTTGAGACGGCGCAGGTCGGGGTGGCTCCAGGTGTGGTTGGCCACCTCGTAGCCGTGCTCGACCAGCCAGCGTACGGCGGCCGCCTGCGCGTCATGGTCGCGCAGCCCGAAGGGTTCGCGGTTGATCCAGAACGTGGCCGTCGGCCGGAAGCCCGGATATCGGCGCGCGACGTCCTCGATCACGCCCACGGCCGAGTCGGGCCGTGGCGCGCCGCTCGCGTCGAGCCCGAAGTGGCTGCGGTGCCCGTCGTCGAACGTCAGCACGACCGGGAACTTCCCCGCGGGCACCCGGATGTCGCCGGTGACGAACTCCCTGGCGGTGATCGGCACGTATCCCTTCTTGGCCAGCTTCTCCAGCTCGTCCCTGAGCTGGGTGGGCGTGCGGTCGAGCGAGGCGATCCGCTTGGCCAGGACGCGGTGGTACATCAGCACCGGCACCAGCCCGGCCTCGTTGGCGCGCACCTGGCGGGCGAACTCGGGGGTGGCGACGGCCCCGGGCGGCTGGCCGACCGGGGAGGGGGTCGGCGGCCCCGGGCTGCCCTCGGGCGTGGCGGCCGCCTTCGGCTCGGCGGATCTCTGCTCGGTGCGTGCCTGCCCGCCGGGCGGCCGGGGCTCGCCGGGTAACAGGCTCAGGCCGGCGACGGCGACGACGATCACCAGTACGTTCGCGATGCCGACGATCCGCGTGAGAGATGCTGGTTGCCGCACGAAACTCCCGGCCGTTCGGTGAAAAGGTCACACAGATGCGGAGCGCCGCCGTCCGGGCGGCCCGGCCTCAGTGGCCCGCGTCTTCCCAGGTGCGCCCCACGCCCACGGAGACCTCCAGCGGCACCCGCAGGTGGTAGGCGGCGTTCATCTGGTCGCGGACGAGCTGCGTGAGCCGCTCCAGCTCGCCGGGCGCCACCTCGAACACCAGCTCGTCGTGCACCTGCAGCAACATCCGCGAGGTCAGCGCCTCCTCGCGCAACGCCTGGTGCACGTGGAGCATGGCGACCTTGATGATGTCGGCCGCCGAGCCCTGGATGGGGGCGTTGAGCGCCATCCGCTCGGCCATCTCGCGACGCTGACGGTTGTCGCTGGTGAGGTCGGGCAGGTAGCGGCGGCGGCCCATGATCGTCTCGGTGTAGCCGTCGGCGCGGGCCTGGGCGACGATCGCGTGCAGGAAGTCGCGTACGCCGCCGAACTCCTGGAAGTATTCCTCCTTCAGCGCCCGCGCCTCGGCCACCGGGATGGTGAGCTGCTGGGCCAGCCCGAAGTCGGACAGGCCGTAGGCCAGGCCGTAGTTCATGGCCTTGATGCGGGCCCGCAGCTCGCCGTCGATCTGCTCGGGCGGCAGGTCGAACACCCGCGCCGCGGTGGCCTGGTGGAAGTCGTGGCCCGACTCGAACGCCGCGATCAGCGACTCGTCGCCCGACAGGTGGGCCATGATGCGCAGCTCGATCTGGCTGTAGTCGGCGGTCAGCAGCGTCTCGAAGCCCGCGCCGACCACGAAGCCCTGCCGGATGCGGCGGCCCTCGGCGGTGCGGATCGGGATGTTCTGCAGGTTGGGCTTCTCCGACGACAGCCGGCCCGTGGCCGCGATGATCTGGTTGAACGTGGTGTGGATGCGCCCGTCGTCGCCGATCTCCTTGATGAGGCCCTCGACCGTGGTGCGCAACTTCTGCTGGTCGCGGTGGCGCAGCATGATCGTGGGCAGCTCGTGCTCGGTCTGGGCGGCCAGCCAGGCGAGCTGGTCGGCGTCGGTGCTGTAGCCGGTCTTGATCTTCTTCGTCTTGGGCAGGTTGAGCCGGACGAAGAGGATCTCCTGGAGCTGCTTGGGCGAGCCGAGGTTGAACTGCTCGCCGACCGAGCGGTGGGCCTCCTCCACCGCGTGCTTGACCGCGGCCCCGAACTCGGCCTCCAGCCCGGTGAAGTATTCGCTGTCGACGGCGATGCCGGACTGCTCCATCCCGGCCAGCACCGACAGCAGCGGCAGCTCGACGTCGGCCAGGAGCTGGGTGCCGCCCCGCCCGGCCAGGAACGCCTCCAGGGCCTCGGACAGCTCGCGCACGGCGTGGGCGCGCAGGGCGAGGTCTTTGGCCGGGGCGTCCTCGTCGTCGCCGAAGAGCGCGGCCTGCCCGCTGGGCTCCTCCTCGGCCCGCAGGTCGCGGTGGAGGTAGCGGCGGGCGAGGTCTTCGAGGGCGAACGTGCGCTGGCCCGGCATGGCCAGATAGGCGGCCAGGGCGGTGTCGCAGCTCAGGCCGCGCAGCTCCATGCCCTGCGCCCACAGGGCCAGGATGGGCCCCTTGGCGTCGTGGACTGCCTTGGGCTTGGTCTCGTCGCCCAGCCAGGCCCGCAGCGCGGCCTCGTCGCCCTCGGTGAGCTTGACGGGGTCGATGTGCGCGGCGGTGCCGTCGGGCGAGGCGACGGCGATGGCGTCGATGCGGCCGGTGCCGCTGCCGTAGGAGCCCTTGAACGCCAGCCCGGCACGGCCCTCGGGGAGCGCGGAGAGCCACCCGGCGACCCGGTCGGGGCCGAGCAGCACGGTCTCGACCTCGAAGCCCTGCTCGGGCTCCTCCTCGCCGGTGCCGAGCACCTTGAACACCCGCTCGCGCAGCTCGCCGCGGATCTGCAGGCTGTCGAACAGCTTGTTGATCTCCTCGCGGTCCCACGCGCCCTGCTGGAGGTCGCCCAGCTCGACCTCGACGGGGACGTCGCGCAGCAGCTCGGTGAGCCGGCGGTTCATCAGCACCTGGGCGACGTGCTCGCGCAGCTTGTCGCCGACCTTGCCCTTGACCTCGTCGACCCGGTCGACGAGCGCGGTCAGCGAGCCGAACTCGCGCACCCACTTGGCCGCGGTCTTCTCCCCCACGCTGGGGATGCTCAGCAGGTTGTCGCTGGGGTCGCCGCGCAGCGCGGCGAAGTCGGGGTATTGCGCCGGGGTGAGCCCGTATTTCTCCTCGACGGCCTCGGGCGTGAACCGGGTCATGTCGCTGATGCCGCGCCGGGTCATCAGGACGGTGACGTGCTCGTTGACCAACTGCAGCGCGTCGCGGTCGCCGGTGACGATCAGGACGTCCATGCCCTGCTCGTCGGCGCGGGTGGCCAGGGTCGCGATGAGGTCGTCGGCCTCGAATCCGGCCCTGGACAGGCGCGGGATGCGCAACGTGTCGAGCAGCTCGAAGATGAGCTGCATCTGGCCGCGGAAGTCTTCCGGCGTCTCGCTCCTGTTGGCCTTGTATTCGGCGTACGCCTCGTGGCGGAACGTGGGCTCCGACCGGTCGAAGGCCACCGCGACGTGTGTCGGCTGCTCGTCGCGCAGGACGTTGGTCAGCATGGACGTGAACCCGTAGACCGCCTCGGTGTGCTGACCGTCGGTGGTCATGAGGTTGGCGTCCTTGAGCGCGTAGAACGCGCGGTAGGCCAGGGAATGCCCGTCGAGCAGCAACAGGCACGGGCGGTTGGGGGTCACTTCACTCTTCGGCACAGAGGCAGCCTAGTCTGCGTCTGCGACAGAAAACCTGAGCTCGGAAGAGTGGAGGCGTCCCTTTGACGCAGACCGGCCCCACGGACCCCGCACCCGCCCCCACGTCCGCGGACCCCGCCCTCCTGGATCCCGCGTTCTTCGGCGCGGTGTACGAGGGCACGCTCGCCCACCGGATGGGCATCGAGTTCCTGGAGGCGAGCGCGGAGCGGGTGGTGGCCAGGATGCCCGTGGCGGGCAACACGCAGCCGTACGGGCTGCTGCACGGAGGGGCCTCGGCGGTGCTCGCCGAGACGCTGGGCTCGACGGGGGCGGCCATCCACGCCGGGCCCGAGCGCATCGCCGTGGGGATCGAGCTGAACGCCACCCACCACCGCTCGGCGACCTCGGGTCACGTCACGGGTGTCGCGACGCGGTTGCACGGGGGTCGCACTCTGGCGACGTACGACATCGAGATCAGCGACGAGCGGGGACGGCGCGTGTGCACCGCCCGCCTCACCTGCATGCTGCGCGACCGCTGACCATGACGTCACTTTGACCGATTCTTTGCACGCGGCCCCCACGGGTCGCTACGGTGGTCCCCACCAGAGCCCGCGGGGAGGCCCAGTAGAAAACGTGTTCGGTCCCGCTCGAGCGCGGAGGTTCCCGCGTACGGCAGGGTAAGCCCTACACGGCCCCAAAGGCCGCCCCGCGGGCTCGTCAGGCTTTCGCCGCGATCGTTACCGACTTGTTTCCCAATGCGCCAGGTGTATACCCCGATTTAGCCCCTGACCAGCATTGTTGGTTCCTCACATGAGTGACACACGCATGTCACTAATTGGTGACGAACCATGCTGAAACGGGCGTCGCAGGAATAAGCTCCCGCCATTGCATCCCAGTTGTGCCTGCGATGCGCGCATGTCGAGATGGAGGGGCACAACCCCGCCTTGACTACCCGAGGGAGCACCATTGCGCAGAGCCGTGATCGCGTTCACGGCCTTTCTGAGTGGACTCATCTTCCTGATCGCCGGCCCCGCGCACGCGGACCCCGCCGATTGCCAGGGATTGAGGGGCACACTCAAACTCCAAGGCCAGCCAGTGAACGGCGCCAAAGTCGCCGTGACCACCGAGGGCGGACAACCCGTCAAGGAGGTCGCAACCAACGCACAAGGCACGTGGGACGTTCAGGTCGACAAACCGGGTAAGTACCAGGTCACCCTGGATGTCAGCAGTCTGCCACCGAACTCGGAAGTGCGCGGCGGCACCAATGTCCGCACCCCGACGGTCTACGAGGGCAACTGCTCCACGGTGCTGTTCGCGCTCCAGCCCAAGGGTGCCGCGAACCAGCAGCAGGGGGACGGCGGTGGCGGGAGCACGTTCTGGGCGCAGGCGGCGCAGCTCACGTTCGAGGGCCTCAACCTCGGCCTGATCATCGCCCTCGCCGCGCTCGGCCTGTCGCTCATCTACGGCACCACCGGCCTGACCAACTTCGCCCACGGCGAGCTGGTCACCCTGGGCGCGATCCTGGCCTACGCGTTCAACATCGGCATGGGGCTGCATCTCATCCCGGCGGCGGTGATAGCCGTCGCCGTCGCCGCGGTCCTCGGGTATCTGCAGGACCGGCTCTTCTGGGGGCAACTGCGCCGGCGCGGCACCGGCACGATCGCCATGATGATCATCTCGATCGGCGTGGCGCTCTTCCTGCGGTACGTGTTCCTGATCTTCTTCGGCGGCCAGACCGAGGCGTACGCCCAGTACACCGCCCAGCCCGGCATCCAGGTCGGCCCCATCTCGGCCGCTCCCAAGAACTTCGTCGCCATGGGCATCGAGCTGACGGTCCTGATCATCGTCGGCATCGCGCTGCTGCGCACCCGCACCGGCAAGGCCGCCCGCGCGGTGGCCGACAACCCGGCGCTGGCGGCCTCGTCCGGCATCAACGTCGACCGGGTCATCCGGATCATCTGGACGTTCGGCGGCGCCATCGCGGCACTGGCCGGCATCATGCTCGGGCTCTCGCAGAACCTGAAGTACACGATGGGCCAGGACATCCTGCTGCTCATCTTCGCCGGCGTCACGCTCGGCGGTCTCGGCACCGCGTTCGGCGCCCTGGTGGGCTCGCTCGTGGTCGGCCTGTTCATCCAGGTCTCGACCCTGTGGGTGCCGCCGGAGCTCAAGAGCGTCGGCGCGCTGGCCGTACTCATCATCGTGCTCCTCGTCCGGCCGCAGGGCATCCTGGGCCGCCGCGAGCGGATCGGCTGATCGGGGGAGGATCACCATGGACTGGATCACGATCATCAGCACCACCCTCAAGGCCGCGGTCAACGTCGAGACGGTGCTGTACGGACTCGCCGCCATCGGCATCAACATCCACTTCGGCTACACCGGCCTGCTCAACTTCGGCCAGGCCGCGTTCATGGGCGTGGCCGGTTACGGCCTGGCCGTGACGGTCACCGTCATGGGGCTGCCGTTCTGGATCGGCATCATCGTCGGCCTGGTCGCGGCCGTGATTCTGGCGATCCTGCTGGGCATACCGACCCTGCAGCTACGCGCCGACTACCTGGCCATCGTCACCATCGCCGCGGCGGAGATCGTCCGGCTCATCTTCCGCTCGGTGCAGTTCAAGAGCGTCTTCGGCGGCTCCGACGGCCAGCGCGGCTTCACGGACGGCTTCTACGCGCTCAACCCGTTCCCCGACGGCGAGTACGGCTTCAACCTCGGGCCCGTGCCGCTGTTCTTCAACCACCGCACGCTGTGGGTGCTGGTCGTCGGCTGGCTGCTGGTGGCCCTGTGCTGCGTCATCGTCTTCCTGCTGATGAAGAGCCCCTGGGGCCGCGTGCTCAAGGCCATCCGCGAGGACGAGGACGCGGTGCGCAGCCTGGGCAAGAGCGTGTTCTCGTACAAGATGCAGTCGCTCATCCTGGGCGGCGTCATCGGGTGCCTGGGCGGCTTCATCTACGGCCTGGCCTACGGGTCGGTGCAGCCCGACGTCTTCGGCACCGAGACCACGTTCTACCTGTACACGATGGTCATCCTGGGCGGCGCCGCCCGCGTGCTCGGCCCCGTCGTCGGGGCGATGCTGTTCTGGGTGCTGCTCGTCCTGCTGAACGGCGTGCTCAGCGAGGCCGTCGGCGCCGGCGTCATCACGTTCATCGACACCAACCAGGTCGGCGCCCTGCGGTACGTCTTCGTCGGTCTCGGCCTCATCCTGTTGCTCGTCTTCCGGCCACAGGGCATCTTCGGTGACAAGAGGGAGATTGCGATCGATGCACGCTGAGACCCCCACCACGACCACCGAGCGCAAGGCCGCGGCACTGGCGGCCTTCAAGGATCTGGCGCGCGAGCCCGGCGTGCCCAAGCCCGACCCCATCCTCGTGGTCGACAACGTGGTGCGCCGCTTCGGCGGCCTGACCGCCGTCGAGGTGGAGCACGTCGAGATCCAGCGCGGCTCCATCACCGCGCTGATCGGCCCCAACGGGGCGGGCAAGACCACGTTCTTCAACCAGCTCACCGGCTTCGACACGGCCGACTCCGGGTCGTGGCGGTTCAACGACCGGTCGATGAACGGCGTGCCCGCGCACAAGGTCGCCCGAGCGGGCATGGTGCGCACGTTCCAGCTCACCAAGGCGCTCTCGCGCCTGACGGTGCTGGAGAACATGCGCCTGGGCGCGCAGCGGCAGAAGGGCGAGAACTTCTGGCGGGCCCTGGTGCCGAGCTCCTGGCGCGGCCAGGAGGACGAGATCACCGAGCGCGCCGAGGAGCTGCTGGCCCGGTTCAAGCTCGACGCCAAGCGCGACGACTTCGCCGGGTCGCTGTCCGGCGGCCAGCGCAAGCTGCTGGAGATGGCCCGCGCGCTCATGGTCCAGCCCGAGCTGGTCATGCTCGACGAGCCGATGGCCGGGGTGAACCCGGCGCTGACGCAGTCGCTGCTCGGGCACGTCAAGGACCTGCGCGAGCAGGGCATGACGGTGCTGTTCGTCGAGCACGACATGGACATGGTCCGCGACATCAGCGACTGGGTCGTCGTCATGGCGCAGGGCGCGGTGATCGCCGAGGGCCCGCCGTCCACGATCATGTCCGACGAGCGCGTGATCGACGCCTACCTGGGCGCCCACCACGACGCCCCGCTGTCGGACACCGAGCTGGCGGCCCAGCTTCACGAGGCCGAGGCGGCCCTGGAGGCCGAGATCGAAGAGGAGACGCAGAAGTGAGCGCCGACGAAGCGCCGGCCCCCGGCCCGGCCCCAGAAGCGGCAGCAGCAGCGGCAGCAGCAGCGGCAGCAGCGGCCCCAGAGCCGGCACAGGACGCCGAGGCGGTGTCCAAGGCGGCCGTCACCGACCGCTCCGCCCACTTGGCGGGCGCCGAGGACGCGGTGCTGCGCTGCGACGAGCTGATCGCGGGCTACCTGCCCGGCGTCAACATCCTCAACGGCTCCGACCTGTACGTGAAGGACGGCGAGCTGATCGGCATCATCGGCCCCAACGGCGCCGGCAAGTCGACGCTGCTGAAGGCCATGTTCGGGCTCGTCAACATCCGCAGCGGCACGGTGCTGCTCAAGGGCGAGAACATCACGAACATGAAGGCCCACTCGCTGGTCGCCCGCGGCGTCGGTTACGTGCCGCAGACCAACAACGTCTTCCCCAGCCTCACCATCGAGGAGAACCTCGAGATGGGCGCCTTCCAGGTGCCGGGGAAGTTCAAGGAGCGCTTCGAGTTCGTGGCCGAGCTGTTCCCCGCGCTCAAGGAGCGGCGCAAGCAGCGCGCCGGCTCCCTGTCGGGCGGTGAGCGGCAGATGGTGGCCATGGCCAGGGCCCTCATGACCGAGCCGTCGGTGCTGCTGCTCGACGAGCCGTCGGCCGGTCTGTCGCCCAAGCTGCAGGACCTGGTCTTCATCCAGGCCCAGCAGATCAACAAGGCCGGCGTCACCGTGATCATGGTGGAGCAGAACGCGCGGCGCTGCCTGCAGATCTGCCACCGCGGCTACGTGCTCGACCAGGGCCGCAACGCCTACACCGGCACCGGGCGGCAGCTCGCCAACGACCCCAAGGTCATCGAGCTCTACCTCGGGACGCTCGCCAAGGCGTGACGCGACGACCGAGACGGGGAAAGGGCTCCCCCAGGGCCCCTTCCCCGTCTTTTTGGTTGCGGGATGTGAACGGCATGCGAAGAGGGCCCGGTCGGGTGACCGGGCCCTCTTCGTACGCTTCTCCGGGACTCTGGGGCGGATGTTCAGCCGGCGATGTTGCCGGTGCGGTACTCCAGGGCCTTGATGGCGTACTTGTTGTCCTCGCCGTACTGGTAGATGCCGATGGTGGCGACCGCCGGGTCACCGGCCTCGTTGAACTCGACCGGGCCGCTGACGCCCTCGTAGTCGATGTCCGTGCCGGCCTTCAGCAGGTCGACGCACTCCTTGAAGCTCTTGCACTTCTCGCCGCCCTTGCTGACCTCGGCCAGCTTGGCCGCGATGTCCACGCCGGCGTCGCTCTTGGCGGCCTCGGCGGCCAGCGCGATCAGGTTCGCCGCGTCGTACGACTCGGGGGCGTAGCTGAAGTCCTCGAGGTCCTTGTTGACCTCGAGCAGCTTGGTCTGGAAGTCCTCGGGAGCCGCGGCGCCGGGGATCGTGCCCTTCACACCCGTGAGCGTGCCCTTGGGCATCTTCACGTAGTTGGTGTTGGAGGTGTTGCCGTCGACCATGTACCACTTGTGCTTGCTGGCCGGCATGCCCTGCTTGATCAGCTCCTGGACGACCTTCGCGGTCTCCTCGAAGCCGACCAGCACGATGCCCTTGGGGTTCTTGGCCTTGAGCTTGGCGACGTCGGCGGAGAAGTCGGCCGCCTTCGGGTCGTAGTCGACGCGCTCGACGACTTCGGCGCCGCCGTCGGTGACGGTCTTCTGGACCTGGTCGGCCAGACCGGTGCCGTACGAGTCCTGCATCGCCATGATGCCGACCGTGTCGTTGCCGTCGGCCACCACGAGGTCGCCCAGCACGCGGCCCTGCAGCTTGTCCGGCGGCGCGGTACGGAAGTACAGGCCGTTGTCGTTGATCGTGGTGAACGCGTCGGAGGTGTTGGCCGGCGAGAAGTGGATCACACCGGCACCCGTGATCTTGTCGATCACGGACTCGGAAACCGACGAGGACGCGGCGCCGATGATGGCGTCGGCCTTCTGCGCCAGCAGCTTGTCCACCGACTGCGAGGCGATGTTGGTCGTCGTGTCACCCGAGTCGGTGTCGAACTTGGCGACCGGCTTGCCCAGCACCCCGCCCGCCTCGTTGATCTCCTTGAGGGCCAGGTCGACCCCCGCGAACTCGGGCGGGCCGAGGAACGCCAGCGAACCCGTCTGCGGCAGCAGCGTGCCGAGGGTGAGCGTGCCGTCGCCCTTCGCCGCGGGGGCGGACGCGGAGGAGGCGGGCGCGGAAGCACTGGGGGAAGTCTGCGTGGCGGTGTCACTGCCGCCACCACCGCAGGCTGTCAGGGCCAGGCTGGTGGCAGCCACGACAGCCAGCGCCCGCCCCACGGGAGCAATGCGGATCATGAAGTGTCTCCTTCATCTCCAGGCCGGGATCCGTCAGCACCGCCGAGCGTTCCCGATCGAATGGAGGAAACGTACAAAATAGCTGTGTACTCCAACCAGGTCCGGTGGGGAACTGTCGGCACTTGGATGCGGAGTCGTAATCACTCCTCAACTTACGGACCTGCGTAAGGACGCTTAATCTGCGACAGGTGAAGCGTATTACCGTTCCCCTCGCGATGACCTTCCTCGCCACCGCTTGCGCTTCGCCGCCACCGCCCTCGGCCCCGGCCGCCACGCCTCCGCCCGGGGTGTCGGTCTCGCTCGCGCAATGGCGTTCGGACGAGCCGGTGCACGAGCTTCAGGTGGCCGTCCGAAATACCGGTGACACCTCCGTCTATTTCGCCGATCTTCAGCTTGTGTCGGCGTCGTTCACGACATTGCCGCCGCAGCGGGCCGACGCGGCCATCGGGAGGACCGAACGTACGGACCTGCCCATCAAGTACGGCCCCGCCAAATGCTCCCCGCAGGGGCTGCCTCAGGTCCGTCCTGCCACGGTCGTGGCCCACGTCCGCACCGGCTCCGAGGCCCTGCGCGAGGTGGTCTTCTCCGTGCCGCACCCCGACCCGCTGCTGGCCAGGCTGCTGCGCGACGAGTGCTCGGAGTTCCTGGTCAAGCAGGCGGCGAGCATCGAGTTCGGCCCTGAGTGGACGGAGACGGACGCCGAGTTCGGCAGTGGGGCGGGCGACGGGGCGAGCCGGGTCATGCGGGGCGACCTGGTGGTCACGCGGCGCGGGACGGGCGCGGTGACGCTCAACGACGTGGGCGGCACGACCCACTACATCGTCACCCCGGAGAGCAGGCCGCTGGGCACGCTGGCGGCCGGGGCGCGGCGGCTGGAGGTGCCGGTCGAGCTGAGCCCAGGTCGCTGCGACCCGCACGCGTTCGCCGAGGCCAAGAAGGCGTTCCTGTTCCCGGTGCGGGCCACCGTCGACGGGGGCGAGGAGCGCGTGGTGATCGTGACGCCGCCCAAGCCGCTGCAGGACCGCCTCATCGCGTACGCCCTGCGGGCCTGCGGCCTCCCCGGCTGACCGGGCGCCACCCGCGCGAACGAAAATCCCGCCCCCCACCAGGTACGGCGGGGAACGGGAGAGCCCCCGCCCTCCCTTCGCAGGACCTCAGGGAGGGCAGGGGGCGGGGGGAAGGCGGTCAGCCCTCGATCTTGCCGGTGCGGTACTCCAGCGCCTTGGCGGCGTCGTACGTGTTGTCGTCGCCGTACTGGTAGACGCCGATCGTGGCCACGGACGGGTCACCGTTGTCGTCGAACTCCACCGGCCCGCTGATGCCGTCGTAGTCGATGTCCGTGCCGGCCTTCAGCAGGTCGACGCACTCCTTGAAGCTCTTGCACTTCTCGCCGCCCTTGCTGACCTCGGCCAGCTTGGCGGCGATGGACTTGCCGGTGTCGTCCTTGGCGGCCTCGGCGGCCAGGGCGATCAGGTTGGCGGCGTCGTACGACTCGGCGGCGTAGGTGAAGTCGTCGAGGTCGGGGTTGATCTCCTGGAGCTTCTTCCTGAACTCCCCGGGGGCCTCGGCGCCGGGGATGGTGCCCTTGACGCCCTTGAGCGTGCCCTTGGGCATCTCCTTGTAGTTGGTGTTCGACATGTTGCCGTCCACCATGTACCACTTCACCTTGTCGGCGGTGAGCCCCTGCTTGACCAGTTCGGCCACGACCTTGGCGCCCTCCTCGAAGCCGATCAGCACGATGGCCTTGGGGTTCTTGGCCTTGATCCGGGCGACGTCGGCGGAGAAGTCGGCCGCCTTGGGGTCGTAGTCGACCCGCTCGACGACGCTCGCGCCGCCCGCCTCGGCGGTCGCGGTGATCTGGTCGGCCAGGCCGGAGCCGTAGGAGTCCTGCATGGCCAGGATGCCGACGGTGTCGTTGCCGTCGGCCACGACCAGGTCGCCGAGCACGCGGCCCTGCAGCTTGTCCGGCGGCGCGGTACGGAAGTACAGGCCGTTGTCGTTGATCGTGGTGAACGCGTCGGAGGTGTTGGCCGGCGAGAACTGCACGACCCCCGCCCCCGTGATCTTGTCAATGATCGACTCCGACACCGACGAGGACGCGGCGCCGATGATGGCGTCGGCCTTCTGCGCGAGCAGCTTGTCCACCGACTGCGAGGCGATGTTGGTCGTCGTGTCGCCCGAGTCGGTGTCGATCTTGTTGACCGGCTTGCCCAGCACCCCGCCGGCCTCGTTGATCTCCTTGACGGCCTGGTCCACACCGGCGAACTCGGGCGGGCCGAGGAAGGCCAGCGAACCCGTCTGCGGCAGGACCGTCCCGATGGTCAGCGTGCCGTCGCCCTTCGCCGCCGGCGCCGAGGAGGCAGCCGTGGACGGCGCGGCGGAGGCGGACTGCTGTGCGGACGTGTCACCGCCGCCGCCACAGGCCGTCAGGGCCAGGCTCGCCGCGGCCGCGACGGCCAGGACGCGTCCCGCTGGAGCAATGCGGTACATCAAAGAGACTCCCCTTATCTCAGCGAAGGACGATCACCTTCGCCGGGTTTTCCGAGCTCAGCATGCCTGTTCTGGGTGCTAATGGGGAGTTCTTACGAGGCTTTTATGCCGATTCGTAATGTCCCAAACACCCTAAGTAATGGTTTGTTTCGCGAGAGTTACCGACACCTCCTGATAAGTAACCGACGATCCGAAATTTCCGGAGCAGGGGGTAAATGCGAACGTCACCCGGCGACGTTGCCCTTGCGATATTCGAGGGCCTTGGCGGCGTTGAACGTGTTGTCGGGGCCGTACTGGTAGACGCCGATCGTCGCGACCGACGGGTCACCCACGTCGTTGAAGTCGACGGGCCCGCTGACGCCCTCGTAGTCGATGTCCTCGCCGGCTTTGAGCAGGTCGACGCACTCCTTGAAGCTCTTGCACTTCTCGCCGCCCTTGCTGACCTCCACCAGTTCGCCCGCGATCGCCGCTCCCGAGTCGTCGCCGGCCGCCTCGGCCGCCAGCGCGATGAGCGTGACGGCGTCGTACGACTCCGTCGCGTACGTGAACTCGCTCAGCTCCGGGTCCACCGCCAGCAGCCGCTTCTGGAACGCCTCCGGCGCCGCCGCCCCGGGCAGGGTGCCCTTGACCCCCTCCAGCGTGCCCTTCGGAGCCGTGGCGAAGTTGGTGTTGGACATGTTGCCGTCGACCATGTACCACTTGTGCCTGTCGCTGGTCAGACCCTGCTTGACCAGCTCCTGCACCACCTTCGCGGTCTCCTCGAAGCCGATCAGCACGATGCCCTTGGGGTTCTTGGCCTTGATCCTCGCCACGTCGGCGGAGAAGTCGGCCGCCTTAGGGTCGTAGTCGACCCGCTCCACCACGGTCGCGCCGCCCGCCTCGGCCGTCGTGGTCACCTGGTCGGCCAGGCCCGAGCCGTAGGAGTCCTGCATGGCGAGGATCCCGATGGTGTCGTTGCCGTCGGAGACCACCAGGTCGCCCAGGACCCGCCCCTGCAGCTTGTCGGGCGGCGCGGTACGGAAGTACAGGCCGTTGTCGTTGATCGTGGTGAACGCGTCGGAGGTGTTGGCCGGCGAGAACTGCACCACCCCCGCCCTCGTGATCTTGTCGATCACCGACTCCGACACCGACGACGAGGCGGCCCCGACGATCGCGTCCGCCTTCTGCGCCAGCAGCTTGTCCACCGACTGCGAGGCGATGTTCGTCGTCGTGTCACCCGAGTCGGTGTCGAACTTGGCGACCGGCTTGCCCAGCACCCCGCCCGCCTCGTTGATCTCCTTGAGCGCGAGGTCGACGCCCCCGAACATGGGCGGCCCCAGGTACGCCAGCGAACCCGTCTGCGGCAGCACCGTGCCGATGGTCAGCGTGCCGTCCCCCTTCGCCGCCTGGCCCGACGAGGGGTGCCCGGAAGAGGGCTGTACTGAGGCGGAGCCCGTGGCGCCGGGGACCGCGCCGCCGGACGAACACGCCGCCAGCGCCACACACGCCGACAGGGCGGCGAGCGGCGCGCGGAAAATGCGGATCATCGAGAGCGTCTCCGTTCGAAGATGAGCGAACGTTCCGTCCGCCCATCAGTTACGCGCCGGGACGCCGGCCGCGGAAGCACCCGATGCCGGTTGGATGCCCAGTCGTGACCGCACCACCACCCGTCGGGTCAAATCACCTGATATTGCGCCTTCTCAGGATCGCTCCGCCGCGTCGTCTATAACGATCTGGGCAACCTCGCGCATGCTCAGCCGCCGGTCCATCGACGCCTTCTGGATCCACCGGAACGCCTGCGGCTCGCTCCAGCCGTGCTGCGTCATCAGCTGGCCCTTGGCCCGCTCGACCAGCTTCCTGGTCTCCAGCCGCTCCGACAGGCTCGACACCTCGGCGGCCAGCGCCACCATCTCCTCGTGCCTGCTGACCGCCATCTCGATCGCCGGCACCAGGTCGGCCTTGGTGAACGGCTTGACCAGGTAGGCCATGGCCCCGGCGTCCCGCGCCCGCTCGACCAGGTCACGCTGGGAGAACGCGGTCAGGATCAGGCAGGGGGCGATCCGGTCGGCGACGATCCGCTCGGCCGCCGAGATGCCGTCGAGCACGGGCATCTTCACGTCGAGGATGACGAGGTCGGGTCTCAGATCGGCAGCCAGTTGGATCGCCTGCTCACCGTCACCGGCCTCGCCCACGACGACGTAGCCGTCCTCCTGGAGCATCTCCTTGAGGTCGAGGCGGATCAGGGCCTCGTCTTCCGCGATCACTACTCGCCGCTGCGTACTCACGAGCAGAAGAGTACAGACGTCCGGTAGATTAGATCCACGCCGGTGCGGCTCGGGCGCTACGCTACGAGATCCCAGACCGGTCACCCCCGCCCCGGTAGACCAATCGGCAGAGTCGATGGCCTCAAAATCCATACAGTGTGGGTTCGAATCCCACCCGGGGCACTCCACCATGAGCCGCCGGGCCCTCATCGGCCGGGCGCCTCGCCCTGTCCTGTGCCGGCCCTCGTCCACCCGGCCGCCGTCGTACCGCCCCGTCAGCCCGTAAGCGGGGCGTGGGCGACTTTTCGGAATCGCTCCCAGCGGGAATAGCCGTTTCAAGATCGGTGATTACGGGGGTGGGCGGGATGCCGTTGAGCATGGCGGTGCGGGAGGCGTTCCTGGCGGAGTCGCACATCGCGAGCCTGGCCGTCGAGTCCGGCGAGGGCCGGGCCCCGCTGACCGTACCGGTCTGGTACGACTACAGTCCCGGCGGCGACATCAGGTTCCTGACCGACGAAGACTCGATCAAGGCCAGGCTGGTCGCGAAGTCGGGCCGGTTCTCGATCCTGGTGCAGCGGGTGAGCCCCACCTACCGCTACGTGTCGGTGGAAGGGCCGGTCGTGGGCTCGGGGCCGACCACGCTCGACGAGCTGACCCGCATCTCGGGCCGCTACCTGCCGCCCGACGCGGTCTCGGGCTACGTCCAGGGATCCGACCTGAACGTGCTCGTGACCTTCAGGATGCGCCCAGAACGCTGGCTCTCGGCCGACCTGGGCGCCCTGGGCTGACCTGCGAAACGGTATTTTTGGGCCCGTGACTGCTATCGATCCCGCCTCGACCGGCGCCTTCGGCGTCGGCCTGGCCACCGTCGCCGCCGACGGCACCGTACTCGACACCTGGTTCCCCGCCCCCGAGCTGGGCGACGCGCCCGCCTCGGGCACGCGGCGGCTGTCCGCCGAGGAGGCGGGCGAGCTGGCCGAGCTGACCGGCCCCGACGCGGCGCGCGGCGTGGAGGTGGTGGCGGTGCGCACCGAGATCGCCAAGCTCTCCGAGCCGCCCGCCGACGCCCACGACGTCTACCTGCGCCTGCACCTGCTCTCCGCGCGCCTGGTGCGGCCGCACGGCATCAGCCTGGAGGGCGTCTTCGGCCTGCTGACGAACGTGGTGTGGACGAACTTCGGGCCGTGCCCGGTGGCCGGCTTCGAGCGTACGCGGCTGCGGCTGCGGGCCAGGGGCGCGGTGACGGTCTACGGGGTGGACAAGTTCCCCCGCATGGTCGACTACGTGCTGCCCGAAGGGGTGCGCATCGCCGACGCCGACCGGGTGCGCCTGGGCGCCCACCTGGCCGCCGGCACCACGGTCATGCACGAGGGCTTCGTCAACTTCAACGCCGGCACGCTGGGCGCCTCGATGGTCGAGGGCCGGGTCTCCGCCGGGGTGGTCGTCGGCGACGGCTCCGACGTGGGCGGCGGCGCCTCGATCATGGGCACGCTGTCGGGCGGCGGCAAGCAGGTCATCTCGGTCGGCGAGCGCTGCCTGCTGGGCGCGAACTCCGGGCTGGGCATCTCGCTGGGCGACGACTGCGTGGTGGAGGCCGGGCTCTACGTCACCGCGGGCACCAAGGTGAGCCTGCCCGACGGCACCGTGGTGAAGGCGGCCGAGCTGTCGGGCTCCGACGGGATCCTGCTGCGCCGCAACTCGCAGTCGGGGGCCGTGGAGGCGGTGCCGCGTACGGGCGGCCGGATCGAACTCAACGCCGCCCTGCACGCCAACTGACGCGCCGGCGGCCCGCCCGGCTCCTCCCCCGCCGGAGGGAGGCGCGGCGGCGCAGGCCGTCGGAAAGCGGCGGGCCCCGCGTGGCGATGGCCGACGCGGGGCCGGGCTGGACGCTCGTCCTGTGGTGTCAGTGAGTGTGTGAGACCGCCGAGCCGATCGTGTGGACGCGCAGCGCGTTGGTGGAGCCGTGCGTGCCGGGAGGCGAACCGGCCACGATGACCACCTTGTCGCCCTTCTCCAGCCGCCCCAGCGACAGCAGCGACGCCTCCACCTGCCGCACCATGTCATCCGTGTGGTGCACGAACGGCACGTGGAACGTCTCCACCCCCCACGTCAGCGAGAGCTGCCCCCGCACGTGCGGCGCGGAGGTGAAGGCCAGCAGCGGGATCGGCGAGCGGTAGCGGGCCAGCCGCCGTGCCGTCTCGCCCGACATCGTGAAGGCCACCAGCGCCTTGGCGCCGACGATCGCCCCCACCTCGGCCGCGGCCCGCGCGATGGCGCCGCCGGTGGTCTCGGGCATGCGCTCCAGCGTGTGGGTGGCGTGCAGGGAGGACTTCTCCGCGGCGCAGGCGATGCGGTCCATCGTGGAGACGGCCTCGATCGGGTAGTTGCCGACCGAGGTCTCGCCCGACAGCATGACCGCGTCGGCGCCGTCCATGACCGCATAGGCCACGTCGGACGTCTCGGCGCGGGTGGGGCGCGGGGAGTTCATCATCGAGTCGAGCATCTGGGTGGCCACGATGACCGGGTGGGCCTTCTCGCGGCACAGCTCGATGATGCGCCGCTGCACGATCGGCACCTGCTCCAGCGGGAGCTCGACGCCGAGGTCGCCACGGGCCACCATGATGCCGTCGAAGGCGTCGACGATCTCGGGGAGGCGGTCGACGGCCTGCGGCTTCTCGATCTTGGCGAGCAGCGGCAGCCGGACGGCCTCCTGCTCCATGATGTTGCGCACCACGTCGGCGTCGGACGGGCGGCGCACGAACGACAGGGCGATCATGTCGAAGCCGGTGCGCAGCGCCCAGCGCAGGTCGGCCTCGTCCTTGTCGGTGAGCGCGGGGGCGCTGACGTTGACGCCGGGCAGGTTGAGGCCCTTGTTGTCGGAGATCATGCCCCCGATGACGACGCGGGTGACGATGCGCTCGCCGTCGACGCGGGTGGCCTCGAGCACGAGGCGGCCGTCGTCGACCAGGATCGTGTCACCGGGACGCACGTCGTTGGGCAGCCCCTTGTAGGTGGTGGAGACCTGCTCGCGGTCGCCCGGCACGTCTTCGGTGGTGATGGTGAAGACGTCGCCGAAGCCCAGCCTGACCGGCCCTTCCTCGAAGGTGCCGACGCGGATCTTGGGGCCCTGCAGGTCGGCGAGCACGCCTACACCGCGGCCGAGGTCGGCCGCAACCTCCCTGACCCGGTCATAGATCTCTCTGTGCAGGTCATGATTGCCATGGCTGAGGTTGAACCGTGCCACGTCCATGCCTGCCGCGATCAGCTCGTGGAGGCGTTCTTTGGAGGAAGTGGCGGGGCCTAGGGTGCAGACTATTTTCGCGCGACGAGTCACGAGTCCTACCTTAATTGGTACAGACCACTTGGTAGTCACTGACGACGGAGAACGTACCCGACGTAGGAGAACACTATGAGAACGGCGACCCCCAGTCGCACCAAGTTCGTGTACTCCTCCGGGTAGATCACGCCCTCGATGTAGTGGTCGATGAACCCGCTGGGCGGCAGCCCCGGCTCGCCGCCCGCGCGTCGCGCCCAGTCTTCCACCAGCGTGAGCGGGCACTCGAGGCCCACCACGACCGACAGCACGCCCCAGGTCACGGCCGCGAGATGGGCCCAGATCGTCCACCGCCACACCCAGGCGACGAACCCGCCCACGACCAGGTAGGCGAGAAAAGCGAAATGCACCACCATCGCTGCGTCGGCGAGGAGGCGGTACATCATGGCTCGACGGTGGCCGCCTTCCAGGCGTCCACGATCCCGTGACCGTAGAAGCCGTTGTCGGACGGCCCGCCTTCGCAGTCGTGCGTGGCGGTCTGGCCGAACGCCTTGTAGACGTACTGGCGCGGGGTGGGGCACGCCTTCTGGGTGGCGGTCTTGTAGAGCAGGTCCTCGACGGTGTCAGGCGACAGGTCGAGGCCGCCCTTGCCGGGCTTGCCGAAGCGGCTGACGAGGATCGCGGCCACGCCCGCGGCGTGCGGCGAGGCCATGGAGGTGCCTTCGAGGTACTGGTAGTAGGAGCAGGTGCCGCCGGTGCAGTCCGCGACGACGTCGGCGCCCTTGGGCTTGCCCGCGGCGTCGATGCGGCCGGTGGCGCGCAGCACGCGCTCGGGCGCGGCGGCCAGGATCGACCGGGTGGCCTGGGTGCCCTCCCCGTCGAGCACGTCGCCGCCGGGCGCCGCCAGGTCGGTCTGCTCGTCGCCGTAGTCGCTGTAGATGGCCTTGCGGCCGGAGGGGCCGAGCGCGGAGACGGAGATGACGCCCTTCGACTCGGCGGGCACGTTGAGGCAGGTGTTGTCGACCTTGCGCTCCTTCTCCTCGCCCTTCGGGTAGCCGGGGCTCTGCTTGTCGACGCTGGGGTGGCCGAGGTCGGTGGAGCCGTTGCCGAGGGCGGAGACGAGCGTGACGCCGCGCTGGCGGGCGTAGTCGAGTGCGCGCTGCATGCCGGTGATGACGGCCTGCTGCTCCAACTGCTGCTTCCTGGTGTCGGCCTGGTTCGCCGGGCAGTTGAACAGCCAGGGGTCGACGTAGTAGCTCATGTTCACGACGTCCACGCCGATGTCGCCGGCGTAGGTGAGGGCGTCGAGGCTGGGCTTGAGGAAGAAGAACCCGGAGTCCTGGCCGGCCCTGATGTTCACGATCTGGACGCCGGGCGCGACCCCGGCGATGCCGATGCCGTTGACGGGCGAGGCGATGGTGCTGGCGACGTGGGTGCCGTGGCCGTCGTCGTCGACGTCCACGGGGTCCTTGCAGTCGGCGGCCTCGCAGGGGCCGTCGAGGGTCTCGCCGCGCTCGTCCTTGGGTTTGTCGGTGACGAAGTTGCGGCTGAGCTCACGGTTGAAGTTGGGGGCGATGTCGGGGTGCTTGCCGTCCACGCCGGTGTCGATGACGCCGACCAGGACCTGCTTGGTGCCGGGCGCCTTGGCGTTCGCGCGGTCGGCGCCGATCATCCGCATGTCCCACTGGCGTCCGGCGAGCGGCTCGGCCTGGTCCGTGCCCTGTTCCGTGTTCTTGGCCGGGTTCTTGGTGAACGCGTCCGCGTCGGGGAACGTCTTGGCGGGGCGGGCGGTGGCGAAGCCGATGCTCCGGTCGGGCGAGATCCCGGCGACGGTGTCGTCCGCGCCCACGGCCTCCTCGAATCCGCTGCCCGAGCCGGTGACCATGAGATAGTCGAGCTTGGTGTCGGCGGAGACGGTCCGCCCGCCGGCGCGCTCGACGGCGGCGCGGGCCTCGTCCTGCTTGCCGCGGTCGTAGAAGACCAGGAACTCGGCCTGGGAGGAGGCCGGCGCGGCCGAGGTGGTCGAGCCGGCCGAGGCGGCCACGGCGGTCGAGCCCGCCGCGGCCAGGGGTCGTGGCGCGGCGGGCGAGCACGCGCTGATCGCGAGCACGGCGGCCACCGCCGTCAAGCCAGAGGCGACGCGCCGCATCGTTCCCCCATCCGCCGACTGTCGCAGAATCTCAATCTTCCCGACAGTTAACCAGCGATGCCCCTTAATAGTGAAATTTCGGTCGTAGCTGGGCGAAGCGGATTCATAGGCCGGGATGTCAGCGGCGGGATTCGATGGTGACGCCGCCCATGATGACGCCGCGCGACATCGGCCGGCGCAGGAACTCGTGCGGGAAGCCCAGGTCAACCCTGCTGGCCTCGTCCAGGGCGGTGAGGTGCTCCGCGTCCAGGCGTACGTCGAGGGCGCCCAGGTTGTCCTCGAGCTGGCGCAGCGTACGCGCCCCCACGATGGGCGCCGTCACGGCCGGGTCGAGCAGCGTCCAGGCCAGCGCCACCTGCGAGGGCGTCGAGCCGATCTCGGTGGCGACCCGCTTGACCACCTCCGCGATCGCGAGGGACCGCTCGGTGAGCGACCCGTTGGCGGCGGCCACGTTCTTGCGGGTGCCGGACGGGTCGCCGGTGCCCTCTCCCAGGTCGAGGTCGGCGCGGGTGTACTTGCCCGCGAGCACCCCGTTGGCCAGCGGCGACCACGGGATGACCCCGAGGCCCATCTCGCGCGCCATGGGGACGAGGTCACGCTCGACCGTCCGCTCCACCAGGCTGTACTCGATCTGCAGGGCGATCAGCGGCGACCATCCGCGCAGGTCGGCGATGGCCTGCATGCGGGAGACCTGCCAGGCGGGCAGGTCGGAGACGCCGACGTAGAGCACCTTGCCCGCCCTGACGAGGTCGTCCATCGCCCGCAGGATCTCCTCCACGGGGGTGGTGAAGTCCCAGGCGTGCAGGTAGAGCAGGTCGAGGTGGTCGGTGTTCAGGCGGCGCAGGCTGGCCTCCACGGACCCCACCATGCTCTTGCGGTGGTTGCCGCCGGAGTTGGGGTCGCCCTTGCGCCGGGCCATGCTGTACTTGGTGGCCAGCACGAGCTGCTCGCGCCGCCCCGCCGCGAACTCGCCCACCAGGGCCTCGGCCGTGCCCTCGGTGTACTGGCTGGCGGTGTCGACGAAGTTGCCGCCGCGATCCACGTACGTGTCGAAGATGCGGCGCGACTCGTCCTTGTCGGCGCCCCAGCCCCAGTCCGTCCCGAACGTCATCGTGCCCAGCGACAGCGGCGAGACCCGCAGCCCGGAGCGGCCCAGCAGACGGAAGGTGTCAAGTGTCGTCATGCTCACCAGGCTGCCCCGGCCGGGTGGCGTGGGTAAGGGAAGGCTCTTCCTGGGATCGCAAGTCCCAGGAAGGCCGGCCGTACCATCGAAGATGATGAGCACCGTCGATCAGGCCCGCGAGCTCGCGGCCTTTCTGCGCACCCGCCGCGAGCGGCTGCATCCCGACACGGTCGAGCTGCCGTCCCGCCGCGCCCACCGCCGCACTCCCGGCCTGCGCCGTGAGGAGGTCGCCGAGCTGGCAGGGGTCAGCGTCGACTACGTGGTCCGGCTGGAGCAGGGGCGCGGGCTGCGGCCCTCGCCCGAGGTGCTGGAGGCGCTGGCCGACGCGCTGCGGCTGAGCGAGGACGAGCGGGCCTACCTGTTCGACCTGGCCCAGCAGCGCCCGACTCGGCAGGCGGCCGAGGAGGAGGCGGGGCCGCTGGCCCAGCTCGTGCTCGACCTCTCGCCGCTGCCCGCCATGCTGGTCAACCACCGCTTCGACATCCTGGCCTGGAATCCGGAGATGGCCGCGCTGATGCTCGACTTCGGCGCGGTGCCGCCCGAGCAGCGCAACACCCTGTGGCTGTGCATGCTGCACCCGGGGCTGCGCCACTTCTACCGCGACCGCGAGCGGTCGCTGCGCGAGGGCATCGCCGACCTGCGGGCCTCGTGGGCGGCCCATCCCGGCGACAAGGCGATGGCGCAGCTCGTGGAGCAGCTCACCACGGGCAGCGAGGAGGCGGCCCAGCTATGGGCCAAGCGCGACGTACGCGTCAACGCCCGGGGCGAGAAGCGGCTGCGGCACGCCACCGAGGGGCCGCTGACCGTCGCGTACGAGGTGCTGATGCCGTTGCAGGCCCAGGGCCAGCGGCTGGTCATCTACCGGGCCGCCGACCCCGAGTCGCAGCGGGTGCTCGACGCCGTCATCCGGCGGGCCCAATGAGCGGACCCGCCGGAGCGTAAAGACGTCAGACCAGCGGCCGGGCCGTGGGCGGGATCGGGTACGGCAGCGCCGTCTCGCCCGTCAGGAACCGGTCGACCCCGGAGGCGGCGGCCCGCCCCTCGGCGATGGCCCACACGATGAGCGACTGCCCGCGCCCCATGTCGCCCGCCACGAAGACGCCGTCCACCTTGGACATGTACGTCTTGTCGCGCGCCACGTTCCCCCTGGCGTCGTAGAAGCCGTCACCGGCGACCTCGGCCAGGTCCCGCAGCAGGGCGCCCTTCTCCGGCCCGACGAAGCCCATGGACAACGTCACCAGCTCGGCCGGGACCTCCCGCTCGGTGCCCGGCACCGGCTTGAACCCGCTCTGCGGCCCCTCGACGTCGACCAGCCGCAGGGCCCGCACGTTGCCGTCGTCGTCGCCGACGAACGCGGTGGTGGAGACCGCGTAGACCCGCGCTCCCCCGCCGTCGGCCAGCTCCTCGTGGGCGCTCTCCATCTTGAACAACATCGGGTACGTCGGCCACGGCTGGCTGCCGGGCCGGCTGGCCGGCGGCTGCGGCATGATCTCGAGCTGGGTGACCGACGCGGCCCCCTGCCTGATCGCCGTGCCGATGCAGTCGGCACCGGTGTCGCCACCGCCGATGACCACCACGTGCTTGCCCTCGGCCGAGATCGGCGACCGGTCCAGGTCGCCCTCCTGCACCTTGTTGGACAGCGGCAGGTACTCCATCGCCTGGTGGACGCCCGCCAGCTCGCGCCCCGGCACCGGCAGGTCGCGCCACTGGGTGGCCCCGCCCGACAGCACCACGGCGTCGAACCGCTCGCGCAGCTCGGCGGCTGTGAGATCGACGCCGACGTCCACGCCGGTGCGGAACTCGGTGCCCTCGGCCCGCATCTGCTCCAGGCGGCGCTCGATGTGCCGCTTCTCCATCTTGAACTCGGGGATGCCGTAACGCAGCAGCCCGCCGATCCTGTCGGCCCGCTCGAACACCACCACGTCGTGCCCGGCCCTGGTGAGCTGCTGGGCGGCGGCGAGCCCGGCGGGGCCGGAGCCGACGACCGCGACCCTCTTGCCGGTCCTGACGGCCGGGGGCTGCGGGGTCACCCAGCCCTCGGCGAAGGCCCGGTCGATGATCTCGACCTCGACCCGCTTGATCGCCACCGGGTCGGCGTTGATGCCGAGCACGCACGCCGCCTCGCACGGAGCCGGGCAGAGCCTGCCGGTGAACTCTGGGAAGTTGTTCGTGGCGTGCAGCCGCTCGATCGCCTCGCGCCAGTCCGTACGGAAGACGAGGTCGTTCCACTCGGGGATGAGGTTGCCCAGCGGGCAGCCGTTGTGGCAGAACGGGATGCCGCAGTCCATGCAGCGGGCCGCCTGCCTGGTCAGCCGCTCCTGCGAGAAGTCCTGGTAGACCTCGCGCCAGTCGGTGATGCGGACGTCCACGGGGCGGCGTGCCGGCAGCTCCCGGTCGTGCGTGAGAAAACCCTTCGGGTCAGCCATTCGGTACGCCTCCCTTATCCCTGCACAGCGGCGGCCATGACCGCCTCGTCGATGTCCCTGCCCTCGATGCGGGCGGCCTCGGCGGCCTCCAGCACCCTCTTGTAGTCGGTCGGCATGATCTTGCCGAACCTGGCCAGCGCCGCGTGCCAGTCGGCCAGCAGCCGCTTGGCCACCGGCGAGCCGGTCTCCGCGAAGTGCTTCTCGACCGTCTCCTTGAGGAACTCGGAGTCCTGCTCGGTGAGCGCCTCGACGGCGACCATCTCGCGGTTGACCCGCTCGGGCTTCAGATCCAGCAGGTACGCCACGCCGCCCGACATGCCGGCCGCGAAGTTGCGCCCGGTCGGGCCGAGCACCACGGCCCTGCCGCCGGTCATGTACTCGCAGCCGTGGTCGCCCACGCCCTCGACGACCGCCGTGGCGCCGGAGTTGCGGACGCAGAACCGCTCGCCCACGACGCCCCTGATGAACACCTCGCCGGACGTGGCCCCGTACAGGGCGACGTTGCCGGCGATGATGTGGCCGTCGAGCGGGGCCTCCTCGTGCGGCCGGAGGGTGATCCGCCCGCCCGACAGGCCCTTGCCGAGATAGTCGTTGGCGTCGCCGGTCAGGCGCAGCGTGATGCCGCGCGGCAGGAACGCGCCGAACGAGTTGCCCGCCGAGCCGGTGAAGGAGATGTCGATGGTGTTGTCGGGCAGGCCCTTGCCGCCGTACCGCTGGGTGACCTGGTAGCCGAGCATGGTGCCGACCGTGCGGTTCACGTTGCGGATGGGCAGGTCGAGCGTGACCGGGGTGCCCTCGTTGAGCGCGCCCTCGGCGAGCTGGATGAGCGTGTTGTCGAGCGCGTGCTCCAGGCCGTGGTCCTGCTCGACGAGCCTGCGCAGCGCGGTGCCGGCGGGCAGGTCGGGCCGGTGCAGGATCGGCGACAGGTCGAGCCCGCCGGCCTTCCAGTGCTCCTCCGCGGCCGTGGTGTCGAGCAGCTCGACGTGCCCGATGGCCTCGTCGAGCGAGCGGAAGCCCAGCTCGGCCAGGCATTCGCGGATCTCCTGCGCGACGAACTCGAAGAAGTTGACCACGAACTCGGGCTTGCCGGTGAAGCGCTTGCGCAGCTCGGGGTTCTGCGTGGCCACGCCCACCGGGCAGGTGTCGAGGTGGCAGACCCGCATCATCACGCAGCCGGAGACGACCAGCGGAGCGGTGGCGAAGCCGTACTCCTCGGCGCCGAGCAGCGCGGCGATGACCACGTCGCGGCCGGTCTTGAGCTGGCCGTCGACCTGGACCACGATGCGGTCGCGCAGGTCGTTCAGCAGCAGCGTCTGCTGGGTCTCGGCGAGGCCCAGCTCCCACGGTGCGCCCGCGTGCTTGAGCGAGGTGAGCGGCGAGGCGCCGGTGCCGCCGTCGTGCCCGGAGATGAGCACCACGTCGGCGTGCGCCTTGGACACGCCCGCCGCGACCGTGCCCACCCCGACCTCGGCGACCAGCTTCACGTGCACCCTGGCCCGCGGGTTGGAGTTCTTCAGGTCGTGGATGAGCTGGGCGAGGTCCTCGATCGAGTAGATGTCGTGGTGCGGCGGCGGCGAGATGAGGCCGACGCCGGGCGTGGAGTGCCGGGTCTTGGCGATCCACGGGTAGACCTTGTGGCCGGGGAGCTGGCCGCCCTCGCCGGGCTTGGCGCCCTGGGCCATCTTGATCTGCAGGTCGTCGGCGTTGACCAGGTACTCGGAGGTGACGCCGAACCGGCCGGAGGCCACCTGCTTGATCGCGGACCTGCGGGCGGCGTCGTGCAGCCGCTCGGGGTCCTCGCCGCCCTCGCCGGTGTTGGACTTGCCGCCGAGCCGGTTCATCGCGATGGCGAGCGTCTCGTGCGCCTCCATCGAGATGGACCCGTACGACATCGCGCCCGTGGAGAAGCGCTTGACGATGTCCTCCACCGGCTCGACCTCTTCGAGGGGCACCGGGGTGCCCTTGCGCAGCTTGAACAGGCCGCGCAGGGTCATCAGCCGCTCCGCCTGGGAGTCGACGAGGCTCGTGTACTCCTTGAAGATCTCGTAGCGGCGGGTGCGGGTGGCGTGCTGCAGCTTGAAGACGGTCTCGGGGTTGAACAGGTGCGGCTCGCCCTCGCGCCGCCACTGGTACTCGCCGCCGACCTGGAGCCGGCGGTGGGCGTTCTCCACCCGCGGGTACGCGTGCCGGTGTCGCTGCTCGACCTCGGCGGCCAGCACGTCGAAGCCGACGCCGCCCAGGCGCGAGGTGGTGCCGGTGAAGCAGGAGTCGATGACCTCCTGGCTCAGGCCGAGCGCCTCGAAGATCTGCGCGCCGGTGTAGGAGGCCACCGTGGACACGCCCATCTTGGACATGACCTTGATGACGCCCTTGCCGTACGCCTTGATCAGGTTGCGCACGGCCTTGTGCTTGCCGATCCGCAGGACGCCGGTGTCGACCAGGTCCTCGATGGTCTCGATCGCGAGGTACGGGTTGATCGCGGCGGCGCCGTAGCCGATCAGCAGCGCCATGTGGTGGCACTCGCGGGCCTCGCCGGTCTCGACGACCAGGCCGATCTTGGTGCGGGTCTTCTCCTGGATCAGGTGGTGGTGCACCGCGCCCGTCAGCAGCAGCGACGGGATCGGGGCGAGCGCGTCGGAGGAGCCGCGGTCGGACAGCACGATGATGCGCGCGCCGTCGGCGATCGCCCGCGACGCCTCGGCCCTGATCTCCTCCAGCCGCCGCAGCAGCGCCTCGCCGCCCCCGGCGACCTCGTACAGGCCGCTGATCACGTACGGGTGGAAGCCGGGCAGGTCGTGCTCGTCGTTGATGTGGATGATCTTGGCGAGCTCGTCGTTGTCGAGCACCGGGTACGGCAGCACGAGCTGACGGCAGGAGCTGGGCCCCGGGTCCAGCAGGTTGCCCTCGGGCCCGAGCGTGCTGGCCAGGGAGGTGACCAGCTCTTCCCGGATGGCATCCAGCGGCGGGTTCGTGACCTGCGCGAAGAGCTGGGTGAAGTAGTCGAACAGCAGCCGCGGCTTCTCGCTCAGCACGGCCACGGGCGTGTCGGTGCCCATGGAGCCGATCGGCTCCTGGCCGACCCTGGCCATGGGCGACAGGATGACGCGCAGCTCTTCCTCGGTGTAGCCGAAGGTCTGCTGCCGCTTGACGAGCGCCTCGTGGGTGGGGATCTCGCGCTGGCGGGCGGGCAGCTCCTCGAAGCGGACGAGCCCGGCGTGCAGCCAGTCCACGTACGGCAGCTCGGCCGCCAGCTCCGCCTTGATCTCGTCGTCTTCGATGATCTTGCCGCGGGCGGTGTCGATGAGGAACATGCGGCCCGGCTGGAGGCGGCCCTTGCGCACCACGTCCTCGGGCTTGATGTCGAGCACGCCGGCCTCGGAGGCCAGCACGACCAGGCCGTCGGCGGTCACCCAGAAGCGTCCTGGGCGCAGGCCGTTGCGGTCGAGCACGGCGCCGGCCAGGGTGCCGTCGGTGAACGTGATCGAGGCGGGGCCGTCCCAGGCCTCCATCATCGTGGAGTGGAACTCGTAGAAGGCCCGCCGCGCCGGGTCCATCTCCGTGTGGTTCTCCCACGCCTCGGGGATCATCATGAGCACGGCGTGGGGGAGGCTGCGTCCGCCGATGTGCAGCAGTTCGAGGGCCTCGTCGAAGCTGGCGGTGTCGCTCCCATCCGGGTCACAGATGGGGAAAAGTCGTGAAATTTCGCCCGGAATGTGGGCAGAAGCCAGCATCGCCTCGCGAGCCCGCATCCAGTTGCGGTTGCCCTTGACCGTGTTGATCTCGCCGTTGTGTGCGATGTAACGGTAGGGGTGGGCCAGCGGCCAGCTCGGGAAGGTGTTGGTGGAGAAGCGCGAGTGCACCAGCGCGATCGCGCTATCGAAACGCTCGTCGCTCAGGTCGGGGAAGAACGGCTCGACCTGCTCGGGCGTGAGCATGCCCTTGTAGACGACCGTACGGGCCGACAGCGAGGGGAAGTACACGTCGGCCTCGTGCTCGGCCCGCTTGCGCAGGCAGAACGCCAGCCGGTCGAGCTCCAGCCCCTCGAGCCCGGCGGGGCTGGAGACGAAGAGCTGGGCGAAGTGCGGCATGACGGCCCTGGCGCTCGGCCCGGGCAGGGCCCGGTCGACGGGCAGCTCCCGCCAGCCGAGCACGGTGAGGCCCTCCTCGGCCGCGATCTCCTCGATCAGGCGCGTGGCGATGCCCCTGGCCTCGTCGTCGATCGGCAGGAAGGCGATGCCGGTCGCGTACGAACCGGCGGCGGGCAGCGTGAACGGCACGCTCGCCCGGTAGAACCCATCGGGGATCTGCGTCAGGATCCCGGCTCCGTCGCCGGTGTCCGGCTCGCTACCCTTGGCCCCCCTGTGATCGAGATTGCACAGCGCCGTCAGGGCTTTGACCACGATCGCATGACCACGGCGGCCCGCGACGTCGGCCACCATGGCGACTCCGCAGGCATCGTGCTCGTTGGCGGGGTGGTAGAGACCCTGAGGCTCGGGGAACCCGAGGTGGGCAGCAGGCATTGAATCCCTCCCGTCGTCATCGTCTGTCTCAAACTGCTCTACAGGCGGGGACGACGTTGGCCCTGCTGCGTATCGTGGGTAGAGGTTACCTCACCCTGCCGGAATGGTGCCCGCCGCATCCACATTGCGAACATTCCGGCCGTCTCGACATCCGAACTCCTTATCCCAAACCCCGGGCATACCCCCTGAAATTCCCGAGCGCGACCACGGGAATACGCCAGAGGAAGCGAGTCCCGTACCCGCCGCCCCCTGGCCCGGAGCGCTTCGCGGACATCGGCAGCCTCGACGGCACCACCGGCCCCACGGCCCCAGCGACCTCAGCGGTATGGGCAGCAGCACCCTCAACGGCCCCACTGGCCTCGCCAGCCCCAAGAGCGCCAAACGCTCGAAGCCCCATCAGCACCACCAGCTCAAGCCAGCACCCTCAGCACCACAGGACTACCGGCACCACAGCACCACAGCACCGCAGCACCATCAGCACCACAGCGCCATCAGCGCCATCAGCGCCACAGCACCATCAGCGCCACAGCACCATCAGCGCCACTGCGCCACTGCGCCACTGCGTCGCCAGCGCTACCAGCACCAATTCGAATCTTCGGCCCCATCGACTTGACTTGACTGCATCGACTTGACTGCATCGACCCCAGCAGCCGCAGTGGTCTCGGCGGCCTCAACAGCCGAAACCCCGATAGGGTTCGCGCATGGAGCGTGACGGGCTGGAAGGGCTGCTCAGCGAGGCCGGGGCCGACAGCAGGCGGCTGAGGCACGCCCTGGCCCTCCTCTGCGACGGCCAGTGGCGCACCCTGGCCGACCTGGTCAGGGAGACCGCCACGGCCCGGCGTACCATCGAGGCCCTGCTGCGTGAGCTGGTCCTGGAGCGCGACGGTGACCGGCTGCGCGTCCCGCTCGTCGACACCCCCGCCTACCAGGACCTTCTCGCCGTGGCGCCGCAGCCGGAAGACCCCGTGGCCCACCTGCTCCCCCACTACGCCCACGTGCTCGACCGCCTCGGCGACCTCGTCGCGAAGGCGCCGCGCGCCCGCCACGTGCTCGACCACGTCTCGGCCACGCCGGAGACGGTGCTGCGGCGGGCGCTGCTGCTCGGGGCCCGCTTCTGGCTGCCGGGCGCGCGCCTGCTGTGCGTGGGCGACCACGACCTGACCTCGCTGGCCGTGAAGCTGGTGCATCCCGAGACCGACGTCACCGTGGTCGACGTCGACGAGCGCATCCTGGCCTACATCGACGACCAGCGGCTGGGCGTACACACCCGCTGGGCCGACCTGCGGCTCGGCCTGCCGGGCTCGGCCCGCGACCACGACCTGGCGCTCACCGACCCGCCGTACACACCGGAGGGCACGGGCCTGTTCGTGGCGCGCGCGGTGGAGGGGCTGAAGGACGAGGGACGGGTGCTGCTGGCGTACGGGGCCAGCGAGCGTACGCCGATGCTGGCGCTCAAGGTGCAGCAGGAACTCACGGAGCTCAACCTCGCGTACGAGGCAATTTACCCAGATTTCAACCGATATTTCGGGGCCGAGGCCATCGGGTCGGCGGCCGACCTGTACATCCTGCGCCCCACCACGAAGACCCGCCCGGCCGTACAGTCCCGGCTGAGCCGCCAGACCACGGCCATCTACACGCAGGGCCCGCAGTCCGTCGAGAGCACCGCCACCGGGAGACGGGCCACCGCCGACACGCGTGCCACCGCTGAGAGACGTACCGCAGGTGAGAGCGCGGCCTCCGCCTCTGCGGGCATCGCGCGGGCTCTGTCCGGGTTCGAGCCCGACCTGCTGGTGGGCGAATGGCCCAAGGACCTCGACCGCCCTCGGGTCAAGCTCTCGACCTGGCTCGCCAAGCCGTACGCCGCCGCGCCCGTCCGAGTGGCCATGGCCGTACCGCCCGGCCTGGAGGCCGCGCTCCCGCGCCTGCTCCTGGCGACCCGGGCCGCGCACGTACGCGTCGTGGGGGCCACCCTCGCATCCGTGCCCGAGGTGCTGTCGGCTGTGTACACGGTGAGCGAGGCAGGCGAGGGCGTGCTCGACGCCGTACGACTGCCGCAGCCCGACGGGCAGGCCGAGTCGGTGCTGCGCAGGATCCTGGACAACGGGCACTCCAAGCTGGCGAACACGTGGCGGGAAGGGCTCATCGCAGTGGCCCGCGCCCAGGGCACGACCCTGACCAAGAACGAGGCCCGGACCCTGATCCGCGAGGCGGCCGACTGGTCAGACGACCTCACCCCCCTGGAGGCCCCCCTCCACCGCCTCTCGTCCCTCGCCCCCGCCGTTACCACCACCATCACAGCCCTCACCACAACCACCTAACCCACCCAATTCCCCCTACCCCATCCCACCAAAGCCCTCTGCCCACCACGCGAAACCATCACCCTTCACCCAGAACCACCGATTCTGCCCACCCCTCACCCGCCCATCGCCCGAGACCATCGCCTCTCGCCCGCGATCACGTCCATGAACGTGACCTCAGAGCATCCCATCGGCGCGAGTCCAAAGAGCAGCCCCATCAGCGGATCCCGCCGGCAAGTCCGGCGGGCTGCTCGGCTGCCGAGGCCCGGATGACGGGGCCGGGGTGACAGGGCCCGGGCGACAGACCCGGCTGCCGAGGCCCGGGTGACAGGACCCGGGCGACAGAACCCGGGTGATGGCGACGGGGGCTTAGGTGCTGGGGTGGCTCAGGTGACGGCGACGATGCGGCCTTGGACCACGCGTCCGAGGCCGTCCAGCGCGACCAGGGCAGCCACAAGATCCTGAGCGGACGCGGACGCGGATGCCGATGCGGACGCCGTCCCACCGGCCCAGCTCACCGTCACGTAATGCCCCATGGCACGGGCCTGGGCACGGCTTCCCGCAGGGTCGAACGCGGCCTCCTGCCGTACGAACGCGTCCTTTTGCAGGGCCGCCACCAGCGCATCGGCCGCCTGCCCGTCACTGAGGTTGAAGATGACGAACTGCCCCGCCAAAGAGCCCCCCTGGTAGGTGGCCTGGAGCGCCTGCGTGCACCCGGCGGCCGTGGTGCCCCACAGCACCTCGCCACAATCGGCGAACGAGCGGGTGGCGGCCAGGCGCATGGACCCGAGGGTACGCGTGGCCGAGGTGAAGACCTCTTGGAGGGTCAGCGGCGTTGCGTCGTTCTGGCGGGTGTCGATGGCCGCGTAGAACGCGGAGGTCGGCTCGCCCCGGAAGGTGGCGGGACGAGGCTCCTCCCGCCCCAACCAGAACCAACCTGCCACGGCGACTGCGGCCACGAGGGCAAGCACGACAGGAATCAGGACACGTCGCGACATCAGACGCCGACTCCCCCAGACACGCCACCCCGTACGACTCCCACAGGCACTTCCCCCCGTACGACCCCCGAAGACACGCCACCTCGAACGACCCCCACAGGCACTCCACCCTGTACAACTCCCCCAGACACGCCACCCCGTACGACTCCCACAGACACGCCACTTCGAACGCCCCCCACGGACACGCCACCCCGTACAGAGAGCCCAGGGAACCCTCGCACAAAGCCCCTCCGACCGAAAGCCGCCCCTCCAGGGAACACCGCCACCCCTCCAGGGAGCCCCGGAACAACCGACGCAAGGGCGGCGCAGTCAGCGGAGCCCAGAGGGCAACGCATCACACGGATGAACGCCACGTCGCCCGACATCAGGAGGACGGCCCCGTGATCGAGACGACACGGCGGTAGACGGCCTTTTCCGCTCCCCGCAGCGCCAGCGTGAGGGAGACGAAGTCGTCCTTGACGGTGGGTTCCGCGCCGTCGGCCCGGCCGAGCCACACCAGCCCAACGTAGTGGCCGAGCGCGTAACTGCCCGCCTCCGAGTAACCGCCGGCGGGAAAGGCGGCCTTGTCCGTGCTCAGGGGGTGGACCCATCCGCCACGGTAAAGAGTCTTCAAGGACTCCACCAACTCACCGGCCGACTGGCCGTCCTTGAGGTTGAGCAGCGTGTACTGGCCGATGTAGCGGCCGTCTGAACTGGCGTAGAGGCCGCGCGCGGCCTGGGTGCAACCGGCGTCCGACGTCAGTTCGAGGAGGTCGGCACCCCACAGCGCCTGGGCGCAGTCGGCGTCGAGCTGCTTGGAGACGAGCTTGAGCTTCAGCTTCTTGGACACGGTCAGCTCGGTCTCGCTGAACACTTCCTTCTCTGTGAGCGCCTTGGCGTCCTTGGACCTCTCGGCCACGGGGTCGAACAGCTTGGGCGAGGCCCAGCCATGGAACACCTGGGGCAGCGGCGCTCCGAGGTCGACCACGGCGGCACTGGCCGGCCGCTCGGGCGTGTACGTACCGATCGAATTCGCGACCGCCACGAACCCCACGGCGGCCGCCAGCACACCGGCGACCGACGCGATGATCACGAGCATCCGCTGTTGTCCGGGGCGCAGACCCAGGTCGGTGAGCAGCGGCAGTTGCCAGTCGGAGGGCGGCGTCCGGCGCCGCTTACGCGACACACCCACCACGTCGCGCCCACTCTCGGCGGCCTCTCCGTCATCGTCGCCCCCGGCCGACCGCCGCCCATCGGCATCCCGGGCAGACCGCCTCCCGCCCTCCTTCGCGACAGGACGTATCCCGCCGCCGAGGTCTCGGAGCGACCACCCACTCTCGTCATCGTCATCCCCGGCCGACCGCCGCCCACCAGCACCCCGAGCAGACCGCCTGCCACCGTCGCCGGTCGCCGACCGCTGTCCGCCACCACCACTGTCCGCCGACCGCCGACCGTCGCCACCACTGTCCGCCGACCGCCGACGGCTGCCACCAGCGTCCGCCGCCACCGCTGTCCGCCGACCACCACCATCAGCGTCCCCAGAACCCCAGCCACCGCCATCAGTGTCCGCAGAAAGCCAACCACCGCCATCGGTGTCCGTTGACCGGCCATCGTCCGCCAGCCACTGACCGTCATCATCGCTGTCCTTTGACCGTTTGCCGGTCGCAGAGCGCCCACCCCTCCTGGAACGCCGGCCACCATCGACACCGCCCGCAGCCCACAGACCTCCGGCTACGCCACCTGCGGTCCACGTGCCACCACCGGCACCGCCTGTTGACCACTCGTCGCCGTCGGTCCCACCCGCCGACGCCGCACCAGGCTCGGTTTCGCCAGCCGACCGCCGACCGGCGTCGGCCTGTCGACCACGGCCCCGGAAGCCGAGGCCACGCGAGCGCCGACCCTCACCGCCCGCACCCTGCCGTCCTCCGGCCTCAGCATCCGGCACCGACCGTCCGCCGGGCTCAGAGCCCAATCCCGCGTCGTTTACCGAGCCCGCCGCCGCGTGGTTCCCCGAGCCCTGCGCCGCGCCGCTTCCGTAGCCCGCCGCCGCGTCGTTCCCAGACCTCGCCACCGACCAACCACCGTCATCGGTGCCAGCCATCCCCACACCGCCGGGAGCGCCACCACCAGACCATCCACCACCATCCGTGCCCGCCACCCCCGCACCACCACGGGAGCCACCGGCCGACCAACCCGCACCGTCCGTACCTGCCGACCCCGCACCACCACGGGAGCCACCAGCAGGCCAACCACCGCCATCCGTGCCCGCCACTCCCACGCCATCACGCGCGCCTCCAGCAGGCCAACCACCGCCATCCGTGCCTGCCGACCGCGCACCACCACGGGAGCCACCGGCAGGCCGACCACCACCGTCGGTGCCCGCCGCTCCCGCACCACCATGGGAGCCAGTTCCGGCGGGCCATCCACCACCGTCGGTGGCAGCCCGGCCTTGGCCGCCGTCGGTGGCCGTCCGCCAGCCGTCGGTGGCCGCTCGCCCGGTGTCGCCGTCGGTGCTCGACCGCCGCCGACCTCGACGGCCCACCGACCGCCCACCGTTGTCAGCACCGGCACCCGACCGGCCATCACCCGCCGAGCCAGCATCCGGCCGATCACCACCGGACGGACCGGCCGCCCGCCGACCGCCTGTGGCGGAACCGGCCGCCTGCCAGTCGCCGCTGACCTGCCCCGAGGGGCCCTGTCCCTGCTCTGAGGAGGGGGCGTCGCCACGCGAACGAGCGGCCCTTCGACCGCCACGCCCACCTTCCGCCCCAGCCGACCGCCGCGCACCACCGTCCGAACCAGCGGACTGCCACGCACTACCGTCCGAACCAGCCGACCGCCGCGCACCACCATCCGAACCAGCGGACTGCCAGGCACCGCCCTCCGAACCAGCCGACTGCCAAGCACCACCGCCCGAACCAGCCGACCGCCGCGCACCACCATCCGAACCAGCGGACTGCCAGGCACCGCCCTCCGAACCAGCCGACTGCCAAGCACCACCGCCCGCGTCAGTAGAGTGCCAGGCGCCACTGTCCGACCCAGCGGGCTGGGCGTCGCCAGGAGCGGGGCCGGAAGACTGCCAGAAGCCGCCGTCGGCGCCCGTGGCACCCCGGCCACGGCCATCGCCACCCACGGGCCTGCCGCCGTCGCCACCAGCAGACCGACGGCCGCCGCCACCGGCGGCCGGGTCGGGCCGGGTGCCGTCGCCGGCGCTCGACGAGTGCCGGCCGTGCTCGGCGCCACGCTCGGTGTCGCGCCCGGAGCGGGAGCCCCGGGAGCGGCCCGTTCCTTCTCCGTTGCCCGCCGAACGGCCGCCACCATTGGAGCCGCCGGGCGTGGCGCGTCTGCGGGCCATCACCGCCCCGCCGCCCCGCCCGTGCCGAACGCGACGACGGCGATGAGCGCGAAGTTCGACACCGGGCCGTCCGTCGCGCCGAACACCGATGGCCGTGACCGACCTCCGGTGACGTCGCGGTACCGGTGGTGGACCTCCGCGCGACCGCTCATCGCGAGTTCTTCTCCTTCGTCACGGTTTCGGGCTCGGCGTCGGAGACCTTCTCCTCAGCGGATTCCTCCGATGTGGAGGAGGACGAGGACGAGGAGGCTTCCGCGTCGGAGCCCTCCGCCCTCGGGGATTCGGCGTCGGCGGAGGTCTCGGCGGAGGCGTCACCCGTGGCACCCGTCGTGGCACCAGCCGTGGCATCGCCGGAGGCGTCGCCCGTGGTGGCGGTGGACGCGTCCTTCGTGGCATCCCTGGAGGAGCCCTCGGGAGCGTCCGCCGAGTCGTCCGAAGCGGCCTCGGCCGCCGAGGACTCGCCCGTGCCGGGGTCGGCCTGGCCGGAGGCGTGGGCCGGGTCGACCGGGTCGTCGGGCGACGGCGCCACCACGATCTCCTCGCCCGACTTGTTCCTGGTCAACCAGAGGTACACCAGCGCGCCGACGAACAGCACGATCGAGGTCCACTGGTTGATCCGCAACCCGAGGAACTCCACCGCGTGGTCGACGCCGCCCACCGGGTCGATGCGCAGCCCTTCGATCCAGAAGCGGCCGAGCGTGTATCCGGCGACGTAGACGGCGAACAGCCGGCCGTGGTGCAGCGCGAAGCGCCGGCCCGCGTAGATGAGCACGAAGCCGAGCGCGACGTCCCACAGCGACTCGTACAGGAACGTCGGGTGGTAGAGGACGCCGGGCTCGCCGCCGTGGTCGACGTCGATCTCCAGGCCCCACGGCAGCGTGGTGGGCGAGCCGTAGAGCTCCTGGTTGAACCAGTTGCCCCAGCGGCCGATGGCCTGGGCGAAGGCGATGCCGGGCGCGACCGTGTCGGCGACGGCGCCCATGGACAGGCCGCGTCTGCGCACGGCCAACCAGACGCCGACCCCGCCGAGGGCGATCGCGCCCCAGATGCCGAGGCCGCCCTCCCAGATGTAGAGCGCCTTGTAGGGCTCCTTGATCGCGCGGCTGCCGAAATAGGTCTGCCAGTCGGTGATGACGTGGTAGAGCCGTCCGCCGATGAGGCCGAAGATGACCGCGGGGACGGCGATGTCAATCATCGTCCCCTTCTGGCCACCGCGAGCGCGCCAGCGCCGCTCGCTCAGCCAGACGGCGACGATGACGCCGAGCACGATGCAAAGCGCATAAGCCCGGATCGGGATGATTCCGAGATACCAGACCCCTTCGGAAGGGCTGGGAATCGAGGCTAGGGGCATGTCAGGTGAGGGTAGCGGACGCGAGCCTATTTGGCCGCCTCGGTAATCTCATCGCGTAGCTGCGACGGGCTGAACAATACCGGATTGTCTATTTCCGTGCCGTTCAATTTCACTGTCGGCGTGTGATCGATCTTCTGTTCGTCGATGATCTTCTTGCTGTACGCGAGTTGCGCGTCGGCGTGCTTGTTCGAGGTGACGCACTGGTCGAAGTCGGGCGCGGTGACCCCGGCCTCCTTGCCCCACTCCTTGAGCTGGTCGGGCAGGAAGCCCTGCGCGGTCTCCGAAGGCTGGTTCTCGAAGAGCAGGTTGTGGAAGGTCAGCCACTGCTTGCCATCGGCGACGCACCGGGCGGCGCTGCTCGCGCGTACGGAGTTGGACTTGGTGGGCTCCTGGGAGAAGATCGTGATCGGGTGATAGACGACCTTGGCCTTGCCCTCCGCGGCGAGGTTCTTGAAGGTCTGGCCGCTGACCCGCTCGAGCTCCTTGCAGGCCGGGCACTGGAAGTCTTCGTAGATGTCGACCACCGGCCGCGTGACGCCGTTCTGGGCCATCACGACGCTGCCGTCGGACTGCACGGTGATCGGCGCCAGCGCGCCGGTGGCCTCCTCCGAGCGTGAGATGCTGGCGGCGTACCACCAGCCGAGCCCGACCGCGGCCACCGCGACCACCCCGGCGGTGACATACGTCACCACGCGCCGGCGCTTGTCGCGGACCCGCTGCGCGGCCTGCTGCGCCTTGATCTTCTCGCGCGCCGACTGCGACTTCGTCTTGGTGCGCTCGCCCTTGCTCATCACTCGTCTTCCTCCTCACGTGTGTCGCCCCCGAGCCCGAGGGCCCCGTCGAGCGCGAAACGGCCCGGCGGGAAACGCGCGGCCCAGGCGCCGAGCAGCACAAGGCCGAAGTCGCGCAGGATGTCGAGCAAGTAGGTCGGCTCCTGGCCCGCCCCCAACTGGCCGCCGCCGCCGAAGCAGCCGCAGTCGATCCGCAGACCGTTCGCCCACGCCCAGGCGATGCCGAACACGAACGCGAACATGAGCAGCCCGGCGATGACCGCGGCCACCCTGGTCAGCAGACCGACGACCAGCAGCACACCGACCACGATCTCCAGGATCGGCAGGGCGTAGCCCACCGCGACGGCGATCGACTCCGGCAGCAACTGGTAAGCCTTGACCGCCACGACGGAGTCGGCCGGGTTGCCGATCTTGAGCGCACCCGCCGCGATCAGCACCCCGCCCAGCACGAGCCGAGCGACGGTCGTCACCCAGGGTATCGCTCTTCTCGCCCAAGGCGACGATGGTGACGCGGCCACGAATGTTCTCCTCTGTCTCTGCGCCGGGATGGGCACAGTACCCGGATGTCATCCGATCACGTCGAAGATAAGCGTCAGCTAAGCGGGTTTCCTGCCGCTGACCTGGGCGAGTTCCCCACTTTTACCTAACTGAGGTAAAAATTACCCATACAAGCGAGAACGGACGAGTCGGTCGCCAGTTCCACATTCCGGGCGCACCATGGGCCTGTCGGCGCGCTCCCGCGTCGAACGTCTGAGGGCCTGGGGGCACGGCACCGGCGAGTCCGCCCGCTCGACCTCCGGGTGGTCCAGTGGGCGCTGGACGGGCCTCCGCTCCTGCCTGCGGCCGATCCGGAGGCGGACCTGGACGAGTACGCCGACGCGCGGGCCGCGCTCCTCGCCAGGGCGACACACCGTCGTACGGGTAGCCGTCGCTCACACGCCACGGACCCGGGAACGCCTGACGCCCTCCTTCAGCGGCGCACGCCCTTGGCCATGTCGCGCGCCAGCTCCGCCGCGGACTCGCGCCCGGTCGCCTCGTCGGGCGCGTCGAGCAGGCGGCGGATGAACGCCGAGCCCACGATGACGCCGTCGGCGTAGGCCGCCACCTCGGCCGCCTGCGCGCCCGTGCCGACGCCCAGGCCCACGCACACCGGCAGGCCGGTGTGCGCCTTGGTGCGCTTGACCAGGCCCTCCGCGGCGATGTTGACGCTCTCTCTGGCGCCGGTGACGCCCATGAGGGAGGCGGCGTACACGAAGCCGGTGCAGCACTCGACGACGGCCTCGATGCGCGGCTCGGTGGAGCTGGGCGCGACCAGGAACACCGTGTCGATGCCCGCCGCCGCGGAGGCCGCCCGCCACGGCTCGGACTCCTCCGGCGTCAGGTCGGGCGTGATCGTACCGACGCCCCCGGCGTTGGCCAGGTCGCGGGCGAAGCGGTCGGCGCCGTACTTGTCGACGGGGTTCCAGTACGTCATGACGAGCGTGGCGGCCCCGGTGGCGGCCACACCCTCGACCGTGCGCATGACGTCGGCGATGCGGGTGCCGTTGGTCAGCGACCGGTGCACCGCGTCCTGGATGGTGGGCCCGTCCATGAGCGGGTCGGAGTAGGGCAGGCCGATCTCGATGACGTCGCAGCCGGCCTCCACCAGGGCCGCGGCGGCGGAGATGGCGCCGTCTTTCGACGGGAAGCCCGCGGGCAGGTAGCCGACGAGCGCGGCCCGGTTGTCCGCCTTCGCCTTGGCGAAAACCGTCTGAAGAGTCGTCATGTCTGTCCGTTTCGAAGGTCGAGTCTCACCATGATGCCCTGCCGCGCGCCAACCGCAGAATTCCCCGCGCCGGTCATTCCCCGGGCCGGTCGGACGCGGCCGTGTCGCGGGCCCCGACCGGCCCGGCGCAGGCCGTCGGCGGGGCACGGCGTCACAGGTCGAAGCGCGTCACAGGTTGAAGTACTTCATGGCCGTGCCCATGTCTTTGTCGCCGCGTCCGGAGAGGTTGACCAGGATGGTCGCCTCGGGGCCGAGCTCGCGGCCCAGCTCCAGCGCGCCGGCCAGGGCGTGGGCGGACTCGATGGCGGGGATGATGCCCTCGGTGCGGGCCAGCAGCGAGAACGCGGCCATCGCCTGGTCGTCGGTGACGCCGTGGTAGGTGGCGCGGCCGGAGTCTTTCAGCCACGCGTGCTCGGGGCCGACGCCCGGGTAGTCGAGCCCGGCCGAGATCGAGTGGGACTCGATGGTCTGGCCCTCGTCGTCCTGCAGCACGTAGGTGCGCGAGCCGTGCAGCACGCCGACCGAGCCGGCGGTGAGCGTGAGCGCGTGCTCGCCGCTCTCCAGCCCGTGCCCGGCGGCCTCGTAGCCGTGGAGTTGGACGCCCTCGTCGCCGATGAAGGCGTGGAAGATGCCGATGGCGTTGCTGCCGCCGCCGACCGCGGCGCACACCGCGTCGGGCAGCTCGCCGGTCAGCTCGAGGATCTGGCGGCGGGCCTCGACGCCGATGATGCGCGCGAAGTCGCGGACGATCTCGGGGAACGGGTGCGGCCCCGCGACCGTGCCGAACAGGTAGTGGGTGGTGTCGACGTTGGTCACCCAGTCGCGGAACGCCTCGTTGATGGCGTCCTTCAGGGTCTGGGAGCCGTTCTTGACCGGCACCACGGTGGCGCCGAGCAGCTTCATCCTGGCGACGTTGAGCGCCTGGCGCTCGCAGTCGACCGCGCCCATGTAGATGACGCACTCCAGGCCGAGCAGGGCCGCGGCGGTGGCGGTGGCCACGCCGTGCTGGCCTGCGCCGGTCTCGGCGATCACCCGCCGCTTGCCCAGCCGCTTGGTCAGCAGCGCCTGGCCCAGCACGTTGTTGATCTTGTGGGCGCCGGTGTGGGTGAGGTCTTCGCGCTTGAGCACGATCCTGGCCCCGCCGGCCTGCTCGCCGAAGCGCGGCACCTCGGTCAGCGTGGTGGGGCGGCCCGCGTAGGTGCGCAGCAGGTGGTCGAACTCGCGCAGGAACTGCGCGTCGTTCTTGGCCTTGTCGTAGACCGCGGCCACCTCGTCGAGCGCCGGGATGAGCGCCTCGGGTACGTATCGGCCGCCGAAGACGCCGAACTTGCCGTGCACGTCGGGGTCGTCGCCGTGCACGCCGTTGCCCGCCAGATCGGCGGCCGTCAGAATGGTGTCTTCGTGTGCCACTGCTATCCCTCTGCTGAGTGGTCGGGGCGCGTCGACGGATGAGCGCCGGCGGTCACCAACGCCTCCACTGCCTTGCGCGGGTCTTTGCCGGTGACCAGGCTCTCCCCCACCAGGACGGCGTCGGCGCCGCCACGAGCGTAGGCGAGCAGGTCATGCGGGCCGCGCACGCCCGACTCGGCAATCTTGAGCACATTATCGGGGATCTTCGGCGCGAGTTTCGTGAAGACCTCGCGGTCGACCTCGAGTGTCTTCAGATTTCGCGCGTTGATCCCGATGACCCGGGCACCGGCCGCGACCGCCCGCTCCAGCTCTTCCTCGGTGTGCACCTCGACCAGCGGGGTGAGCCCGATCGACTCGGCCCGCTCGATGAGCGAGACCAGCGCCTCCTGCTCCAGGCAGACGACCATGAGCAGGGCCAGGTCGGCGCCGTGGGCGCGGGCCTCCCAGAGCTGGTAGGAGGTGAGGATGAAGTCTTTGCGCAGGATCGGGATGTCGACCCGGGCGCGCACCGCGGCCAGGTCTTCGAGGCTGCCCCCGAACTTGCGCCGCTCGGTCAGCACGCTGATGACGTGGGCACCGCCCGCTTCGTAGTCGGCCGCCAGCGCGGCCGGGTCGGCGATCGCGGCGAGCGCGCCCTTCGACGGGCTCGAGCGCTTGACCTCCGCGATCACCGAGACCCGGTCGCCCCCGAGCGCGGCCATGGCGTCTCTGGGCGTCTGCGCCCGCCCGGCCCGCTGCTTGAGCTCGTCGATCGAGACGGCCTGCTGACGTGCGGCGAGGTCGGCGCGCACCCCGTCGAGGATGTCGTCGAGGACGCTCGGCCCTTCGGTCCGCTCACTCACGCGCTTGGGGTCCCTCCGGTCGGCTGCTGGGGGTCGGCGGAGAGTTCGCGTCGCGTTCGCTCTCTGCCCTTGTCCTGCGATGGTATCGGCCCTCGCGCGGTCACCTCACCACCGGTCCCCCAAGTGGGCACCGCCTAGGGAGCGAGGAACGCCCCGAAAGGCAGATTGCGGACGACCCAGTAGACCATGACGACTCCGAGGAACGCCCACAGCCACGCCGGATGGGCCAGAGTCGTGCGCCGGGGACGCCCCTGCCAGGCCCGCACCATCCACCGCCCCCACCAGAACAGCAGGAACGGCATCATCGCCACGGCCAGCGGATTGAGGCCGAGCGCGGCGACCGGGTCGAGGTGCGCCAGCGCGTGGATGGTGCGCAGCGTGCCGCACCCCGGGCAGTAGAGGCCGGTGAGCCACAGGAACGGGCAAGTCGGGTAGTGACCCGGCTCGTTGGGGTCGACCACGGCGACGATCGCGAACACCGCCCCCGTCGCGGCCGCAACACCGAGCGGCGCCAGCATGCCCTTGAGGCGATCCGTGCCCCGCCGCCCGGTTGCTGCGATGTTCATATGTCCAGTATCCGCCTTCCGCACGTGACCCCCGCCGCGCCGTCCGGCGGTTTAGTAGCTGGAGTACGACGCGCTGATGCTGGCGGCGATCACCACGAAGTACACGATGACGAGGATGATGGACACGACGTTCACGATGATGCCGGTGATCAGGGCGCGCTTCCACCACGTCTTGGCCTCCTCGGACGCCTGCTGGGCGCCCGCGAAGTCGCCGATCTGCCACTTCTGGTTCACCTGCGTCGACTTGACGATCGACACGATGCCGAAGGGCAGACAGCAGAACAGCGTGGTCAGGATGGCGGCGACGAGGTGGTTGTCCGGCGGCTCGGACCCGGGGGCGCCGTAACCACCGCCGGAGGGAGGCTGCTGACCGTAACCACCGCCGTAGCCACCGCCGCTCGGGGGCTGCTGGCCATACCCGCCACCGCTCGGGGGCTGCTGACCGTAGCCACCGCCGCTCGGAGGCTGCTGCTGACCATAACCACCGCCGTAACCGCCGCCGCTCGGAGGCTGCTGGCCGTACCCGCCGCCGGGCGGCTGGGCGCCGTAACCACCGTCGCCCTGGTTTCCGTAACTCATGCTCATGACCCCTTATGTCGTCATCTGAGTCGAGGTGCGCGCGGCAGCCTAGCGAGAAACCATCCCTCTACGTGGTCGAACATCCGCTTTGCGGACAATTCGTAATCGGACCGCAAGCGCGTCGTCACGGTCCGGCTACGCTGGGCGCGTGTCGCCCGCGGGCGGGCCTACTCGTACGTGGACGAGGTGGCGGCGGCGCTCAGACCGATCAGCGACAGCAGCATGCCGCCGAAGATGATCCAGCACAGCACCCAGATCACGACCGTGATGTAGGAGGTGACGAGGCCGCCCACGGCCATGCCTGAGCCCTCCTCGCCGGTGCGCTTGATCCGGTTGAGCGCGATGTGCCCGAGGATCACGCCCGGGATGCTGGTGATCCCGCAGAAGACCAGGCCGATGATGCCCAGCACGAGCGAGGCCACCGCCATGCCGTTGGTGGAGCGGGGCTGCTGGGGCGGGCCGTAGCCGTAGCCCGGCTGGCCATAGCCCTGCTGGGCGTGACCCTGCTGGCCGTAGCCGCCGTAGCTGGGGGGCTGCTGGCCGTAGCCGCCGCTCGGGGGCAGTTGGCCGTAGCCGAGATCCTGCGGGTGGCTGGGCGGCTGCTGGCCGTAGTCGCCGTGGCTCGGGGGCTGCTGGCCATAGCCCCCGCCGCTCCCCGGCTGCTGACCGTAACCCCCGCCGCTCCCCGGCTGCTGGCCGTAGCCTCCCCCGCTCCCCGGCTGCTGGCCGTAACCGCCGCCGCTCTGGGGCTGCTGACCGTAACCGCCGCCGGACGGCTGCGCGCCATAGCCGCCGTTACCGCCCTGATCCCCGTAGCTCATGAGCTGGCTCCTCAAGTATTCGTCGCGAGTTGCAACGGCAGCTTATTGAGGAAACGATTGCCAAGCAGACAAGGATTCAGAACAGTGGAGGATTCGCCATTGCCTAGTCGCGGCGCGAGTCGGTGGGGTCGTCTCCTCTGTCGAGCGCGTCCCAGAGGGCTCTGTCGTCGCTGACCTGCGTGGCGGCCTCCGCCGACGGGCTCGCGCCCCGGTCGTAGCGGGCCGACATGCCGCTCCAGCGGCCCCCGCGGACGACCGCGACGATTCCGCCCGCCAACACCAGCACCGCGCCGACCGCCGACACGCTCGGCCACAGGGGCATGGCCTCCCAGGGGAGATCGGCGGCGCCGTGCAGCACGTTCTGCTCGCGCAGCCAGCCGGTGACGCCCGCGTCGTCGAGTGCCGTCCACGTCGCCGCGCCCGCGCCCGCGCCGCACACGGCGAGCAGCCCGCCGATGACACGCCGCCCGGTGCCCTTGGTCGCCAGCACGGCCACCACCCCGGCCAGCCCGGCCAGGGCCACGGGCGTCAGCACGGGGCTGAGCTGCCCGCCCGTCGGCGCGACCGCCTCCGCCCCCGAGCCCTGGAGCACCCGCACCCAGGCCCGGCCCGCGGCGACCAGCACCAGCAGGCATCCGGCGGCGGTCAGCGCCACCCAGCTCCACAGGCCCCGCCTGTCGTCTCGCATGGCGCCCGCCTCAGCCGAGCGCGAGCTCGAGCCGGTCGGCGTCGAAGCAGGTGCGGTCTCCGGTGTGGCAGGCCGCCCCCACCTGGTCGACCTTGATCAGAATGGTGTCGCCGTCGCAGTCGAGCGCCACCGACTTGACGTGCTGGACGTGCCCGGAGGTGCCGCCCTTGACCCAGTATTCGCCGCGGCTGCGGGACCAGTAGGTCGCCCGGCCCGTGGTGAGTGTCCGGTGCAGGGCCTCGTCGTTCATCCAGGCCAGCATGAGCACCTCGCCGGTGTCGTACTGCTGGGCGATCGCGGGCACCAGCCCGTCGGGGTTCCGCCTCAGCCGGGACGCGATCTTGGGATCAAGGGACATGCACCCCATTCAACCAGCCGGGTCGCCCGCCCGGCCCACCGGGAACACCGCGCCGTCCGCCACCGTACGCGGCGCCCCGCCCTCTACGTGCGGGCCGCCGAGACCCAGGAGGCGTGCAGGTCGGCGTACACGCCCGGCTCCCGCACCAGCTCCGCGTGCGACCCCCGCTGCACCAGCCGTCCTGCGTCGAAGACGAGCACCTCGTCGGCGTTCTCCGCCGTGGACAGCCGGTGCGCGATCGAGACGGCCGTACGGCCCCGGGTGACGCCTTCGAGCGCGCGCGCCAGGCGTACCTCCGTGGCCGGGTCGACCGCGGAGGTGGCCTCGTCGAGCAGGAGCAGGTCGGGGTCGGCGAGGTAGGCGCGGGCCAGCGCGACGAGCTGGCGCTCCCCCGCCGACAGCGACTCGCCGCGCTGGCCGACCGGGGTGCCGAGGCCGTTCGGCAGGCCCTCCAGCCAGTCGGCCAGGCCCAGCTCGGTCAGCGCCAGCTCGATCTCCGTGGTGGTGGCGGAGGGCCTGCCGTAGCGGACGTTCTCCTCCAGCGTCCCGTCGAACAGGAAGCCGTCCTGCGGGACCATGACGATCCGCTCGCGCAGGGAGGTGAAGCGCACGTCGCGCAGGTCGTGGCCGTCGACCGTGACGCGGCCGGAGCCCGGGTCCATGAGCCTGGTCAGCAGCTTGGCGAACGTGGTCTTGCCCGAGCCGGTCTCCCCCACCACGGCGACGCGGGAGCGGGGCGGGATCTCGACCGTGACCTCGCGCAGCACGGGCGCGCCGCCGGGGTAGGAGAAGTGCACGTCCTCGAAGGCCACCTCGATGGGGCCGCGCGGCAGCACCACGCCCTTCTCGCCGGGGTCGGCCACGTCCGGCGGCGTGTCGATGACGCCGAGGATGCGCCGCCAGCCGGCGACCGCGTTCTGGGCCTCGTTCAGCACCTCGGTGGCGGTCTGCAGGGGCGAGACGAACAGCGTGACCAGGAACAGGAACGCCACCAGCCGCCCCTGCGTGATCTCGCCCGACACGCCCAGCCGCACGCCGAGCAGCACGATCCCGGCGATGGCGAGGGCGGCCACGATCTCGGTCAGCGGGAACACGAACCCGACGATGGTCTGCGCCCTGATCTGGGCCTTCCTGTTGGCGTCCACGGCCGTGCCGATGCGTTCCGCGGTGCGGCGCTCGGAGGCGTACGCCCTGATGACGGTGGCGCCGACGACGGACTCGCTGACGGCGGCCAGCATGTCCCCGGTACGCTCGCGCACGACCGTGTACGCCCGCGACAGCAGCCGCTGGAAGCGCGGCAGCGCGATCAGCAGCGGGACGAAACAGGCCCAGACCAGCAGCGTGAGCTGCCAGGAGTAGACGAACATCAGCACGGTGGCCACGAAGAGCTGGCCGAATGCCACGATGATCATCAGGCCGCCCCACTGCATGAAGGCGCTGATCTGGTCGATGTCGTTGGTGACGCGGGAGACCAGGGCGCCGCGGCGCTCGGTGTTCTGGGTGAGCACCGACAGGTCGTGGACGTGCCGGAAGCCGCGTACGCGCAGGGTGGCCAGGGAGGACTCGGTGGCCCGGTAGAGGCGGACGTTCATGACATAGCCGGCCAGGGCCGTCAGCACGACCGCCGCCGCACAGATCAGTACGGCACTGGTGATGTACGGGATGTCGGGCGTGCCGGTCTTGAGACCCGTGTCGATCGTCTGCTGCACCGCGATCGGCACGATGATCTTGCCGATGGTGGCGACCACGGCCAGCGCCATCGTGCCCGCTAATCCCTGGCGGAACTCGGGGGTGAGCGAGAGTCCCTGGCGGATCGTGGCCAGCGCGGAGCGGTCGGAGCTGCGCTGGATGCCCTGCGCCGTCATGCGCTGATCTCTTCCTCTTCGATGGGTTCCTCGTCGGCGGGACGAGTGGCGGCGGGGCCCGTACCGGGTGCTACCGGCCCTGGCGCGGCCGGGACGTCGATGGCGGCGCGCTCGGCCTCCTCGCGCTCGTAGGCGGTCACCAGGTTCCGGTAGCCGAGGCAGCGCTCGATGAGCTGCTCGTGCGTGCCCCGGTCCACGACGCGGCCCCGGTCGAGGTAGACGATCTCGTCGGCCAGGGCGATGGTGGCCATCCGGTAGGCGACGACCACGACCGTGGAGGCTTCGGCGGCGTCCCGCAGTCCGTACAGGATCTTGGCCTCGACCTGCGGGTCCACGCTGGAGGTGGCGTCGTCGAGGATGAGCAGGCGGGGCCGGCGCACGAGCGCGCGGGCCAGGGCCAGGCGCTGGCGCTGGCCGCCCGACAGGGACGCGCCGCGCTCGCCGACGCGGGTGTCGAGACCGGCGGACAGGCGGTCCACGAACCCGTCGGCCTGGGCCAGGCGCAGGGCCGCCGCCACGTCCTCGTCGGTGGCGTCGGCGCCGAGGGCCACGTTGCCGCGTACGGTGTCGTCGAACAGGAACGTCTGCTGCGGCACCAGCGCCACCGCGGCCGCCACGCCGCCGTAGGGCAGCTCCCGCAGGTCCACGCCATCGAGCAGCACGCGGCCCGCGTCGGGGTCGACCAGCCGGACCAGGAGCTGGACCAGCGTCGACTTGCCCGACCCGGTGGGCCCGACGAGCGCGACGGTACGGCCGGCGGGCACGCGGAAAGTGACGTCGTGCAGCACCTCGGCCGTGCCGTAGGCGTAGGAGACGTCCTCGATCTCCAGCGCGGCGGGGGCGGCCGTCTCCGTGGCAGGGGTCGTGCCGTACTCCATGGAGCCGGTCGCCTCCAGCACCGCCTGCACCCGCTGCCAGCCGACGACGCTGCGCGGCAGCTCGGCCAGCACCCAGCCGAGCGCCCTGATGGGGAAGGCCAGCAGCGTGAACAGGTACGCGACCTGCACCAGGTCGCCGGGGCCGATGGCGCCCGCCGACAGCCGTACCGCGCCGACGGCCAGCACCGCGAGCACGCCCAGCGTGGGCAGCGCCTCCAGCATCGGGTCGAACAGCCCGCGGATCCGGCCGACGGCCACGTTCGCGTCACGCAGCTCGTGTGCGCGCCGCCGGAACCGCTCGGTCTCCAGGTCCTCGCGGCCGAGCGTCTTGACGACGAGCGCGCCGTCGAAGCTCTCGTGCGCGATCTCGCTGACCTCGGCGCGCAGTTGCTGGGCGCGGGTGGCCAGCGGGCTGAGCCTGCGCTGGTAGATCAGGTTGAGTACGGCGATGGCCGGGAAGATGAGGAAGCCCACCAGCGCGAGCGGCAGGTCCGTCACTAACATCGCGATCGCCGCGGTGAACAGCATGACGATCACGCCGACCGCCATCGGCAGCGGCGCGAGCGGCGCCCAGGCGGCCTCGGCGTCGGCGCTGGCGTTCGACAGGAGCTGCCCGGTGGGGTGGCGGTGGTGCCACGACAGCGGCAGGCGCAGGTACTGACTGGTGACGTCGCGGCGCGAGCGGGCCTGCATGCGGTACTGAATGACCCCGGCCAGGATCCGCCGCCCCGCCACGCCGAACGCCTTGAGCAGCGCCGTGCCGAGGATCAGCAGCACACCGGTCCACACGGCGCCCGTGGTGATCCGGCCCTCGGCGAACGAGGGCAGGACGACGTTCTGGGTCGCCCAGCCGAGCGCCCAGGCGGAGGCCACGGTCATGCCGCCATAGACGCCGCTGGCCAGTACGGCCACGGTGAAGACCGTCTTCTCTGTGCGAATGGCCACCCCAAGGACGCGGAGCCCCTGACGCATCACGGCCGAGGTGACCTTGCTCGCCACTCGACGGGTTTCCTCTCATGTCCGACGTTTCTACGTATGTCCCTATCACGCCCGATCATGTGGTTATTCCCGCCGGTAGGGTTGGATACGTGACTCACGCCATTGGCGAACGCTCCGCGCTCTGCGACCTGCTCGACCGGCTCGGCCCGGACGCGCCGACGCTGTGCACGGGCTGGACCACCTACGATCTGGCCGCCCACCTCGTACTGCGCGAGCGCAGGCCCGACGCCATGGCCGGCATCGGGATCAAGCCCCTGGCCGGATACACCGCCTCCGTGCAGAGCGGGCTCAAGGCCCGCCACCCCTACCCCGAGCTGGTCGGCCTGGTCCGCCGGCCCGGCGGTGTCTACGGCCTGTTGCCCGCGCTCGACGAGGCGGTCAACGCGCTGGAGCTGTTCGTGCACCACGAGGACGTACGGCGCGCGCAGCCGTCGTGGGAGCCGCGCGAGCTGCCCGCCGACCTGGAGCAACTGATCTGGAAGCGGGTCGCGACCGGCGCGCGGCTGATGCTGCGCAAGGCGCCCGTGGGGGTGGCGCTGCACCGGCTCGGCGGGGGCGTCGCGCTCGGCGGGCCCAGGGGCGGCGCACGGGTGGAGGTCACGGGCCAGGCCGCCGAGCTGCTCCTGTTCTGCTTCGGACGGCAGCGGCACGCCAGGGTCGAGCTGACCGGCGACCCCGAGGCCGTGACCCGCCTGCGCGAGGCCGCCCTCGGCCTCTGACGGTTACAGGAGCATCGCCCGCGACCCGCACCCCTGACCCGCCGGTCGGGGCGAGTGTGGTTCAGGGCCGCCGGGCTCCGGGGAGGCCGGGCTCGCGTTCCCCGGCGGACGGCCCGCGCGCGTAGATGCGTTCCGCCACGGTGGACTGGGCCAGCCGCCGCAGGCAGGCGATCAGCGTGTCGCCCACCGAGGTGCCGATGACCACGATCTCCACCGCCCGCTCCCGATCGCTCACATCGCCGCCGAGCAGGCGCACGTCGGCCTCGGCGATGCGCTCGGCCCCGTCGGCGTAGGCGTCGAGCGCCTCCAGCATGTCGTGCCTGCCCACCTCGTCGAGCGTGGCCAGCACGCCCACGGCGGTGCGGTAGGCGGGGTCGCCGGTGCGGATCCGCCAGCCGCGCGCCGACAGCAGGTCGTACAGGCGCTGCTCCGCCTCGTCCTTGTACGGCCCCGGCCGCGCCTCCTTCCGCTGGGTCACGGTCTTCTGGGCGGCGCCCAGCAGGTCGAACTCCTCCAGGTCCGGATTGTCGATGCGCGCGGTGAGGTCGCGGATGACCGCGATGGACAGGTCGCCGTACTCCACCAGCGCCCGTACGAGGCGGAGCCGGCGTACGTGCTCCTCCCCGTAGTCGGCCTGGTTACGGCCGGTCGGCCGCCCAGGGGCCAGCAGTCCCTCCCGCATGTAGTACTTGATCGTCGGGACCGGGATTCCGGTCGTCTGGCTGAGCTCCGCCATCCGCACGCTTTCACGTCCCCTCTTGTAGTTCCTGGATAGTTTAGCTATAGATAGTGACAAGTAGCACTATCCACTATCCGCTCAACAGAAGGGCGCTTCCCATGTCCCGCTGGCACCGTCCCCTCATGCTCTTCGCCGCGCTCATGGCCGCGGCGAGCCCCGTCCTCCTCGTTCTCGTCTTCGTGGACCCGCGGATGCTGGACGGCCTGCCGATCTGGATCAAGCCGTTGAAGTTCACGATCTCCCTGGCCCTCTACTCCTTCACCTGGGCCTGGTTACTCTCCCTGCGGCACAGGGCCGGGCGGGTGAGCTGGTGGATGGGCACGACGCTGGCCGCGGCGGGCCTGGGCGAGGTCGTCCTCATCGCCCTCCAGGCCGCCCGCGGCCGGCACAGCCACTTCAACGAGGCGACCCCGCTGGACGGGGCGATCTGGATCGCGATGGGCGCCACGATCGGCGTGCTCATGCTCGCCAACCTCGTCGCCGCGATCTTCGTCATCGTCGAGCGGCAGGCCGACCGTGTCAGCACCTGGACCGTACGGATCGGCCTGGTCGTCTCCACGCTCGGCGTCGCCTCCGGCGCCCTGATGGCCACCGGCGTCCCCGGGCAGACCTGGGCCGAGGACTTCGCCGGCGCGCACAGCGTGGGCGTCGCCGACGGCGGCCCCGGGCTGCCGCTGGTCGGGTGGAGCACCGTCGGCGGCGACCTGCGCGTGCCCCACTTCGTCGGCATGCACGCCCTGCAACTGCTGCCGCTGTTCGCGCTGCTGCTGGTGGCGCTGTCGGCGCGCTGGGCGGTCCTGCGCCAGGAGGGCGTCAGGCTGCGCCTGGTGTTCGCCGCCGGTCTCTTCTACGCCGGTCTCTTCGCGGCCGTCCTGTGGCAGGCCCTACGAGGGCAGTCGATCGTCCACCCCGACGCCGCGACGCTGGCCGTACTGGGCGTCCTGGTCGTCGCCACCCTCGGCGTGGCGGTGACCGCGCCGAGGGCTAGGAGAGCGGTCACCCCGTGACCGCGTTCGCGTCGGATCGGGCTCGGTTACCGCGGAAATCCCGGCGCGGCGGACGCTCGCGGGTAACCTCAAGCCCGTACCATGGCAGGTGAAAGAAGCCCCCCGGTTAGGATCATGAACATCTTCACAGAAGATGCCTAGTGATCGCCCAGATCCGGGTATATACGGCTGGGAATGGACTGCAGGAGGCCCCCCATGCAGGTCAAGAAGGTGATCACCTACGTGGCTGTCGCGTTCGTGGTCTTCTACCTGTTCACCCGGCCGGCCCAAGCCGCCGCCGCGGTCAACGGTGTGTTCGACGGAATCATCCAAGGAGCTAATCAGTTGGCGGTGTTCTTCTCAAGTGTTCTGACCTGACGGTCGGTCCTGTCTGCGCCGGGGTGCTTCCCCGCGCTGCCGGATCGTGTTACGCAGGCAGGATGAGAGATCGCCCCACCGCCAAGCCCGATCGGCTCGACGCCGATGCGCGGCGCATCCTCGAGCGAACCGAGCTCGAGGGCGTCGAGCTGATCCGTTTCCTGTACGCCGACCACGGCGGCGTGATTCGTGGGAAGGCGGCATCCCGGTCACGGCTGGCCGAAAGGCTCAGCTCAGGCATCGGGCACACGGTGGCCATGATGGCGATGAACATGCTCGACCAGCTCCAGGAGGTCGAGCACCTGGGTCCGGTGGGCGAGGTGCGCATCGTTCCCGACCCCGCCACCTACGTCCCGCTGCCCTACGCGCCCGGCGCGGCGGCGATGCTGTCGGACCTGCGCCAGGCCGACGGCAGCCCGTGGGGAGCGTGCGCCCGTACGTTCCTGAAGGACGCGATCGCCGAGCTGAGGTCCGCGGGCTACACGCTGGCGGCCGCGTTCGAGCCGGAGTTCACGTTGGGGCGGCGGCTGCCCGACCCGGCCGGCGGGCCCGACCGGCTGGTGCCGCTCGACGACTCACTCTGCTACGCGGGAACGGGCTTCGACACCGCGCACGACTACACGATCAAGCTGGTCCGCACGCTGGAGACCCAGGGTCTGCGCGTCGAGCACTACCACCCCGAGCTGGGCCCCGGCCAGCAGGAGCTCTCCGTACGCCACGCGCCCGCCCTGCGCGCCGCCGACAACCACGTGATCTACCGCGAGAGCGTGCGCGGCGTGGCCATGCGCATGCAGATGTGGGCCTCGCTGGCCCCCAAACCGCTGGCCGACCAGGCCGGCAACGGCGCCCACCTGCACCTGTCGCTGTGGAACGACACGCGCAACGTCTTCGCCGACGACGGCGGGGTGCGCGCCGGGTTCATCGGCGGCCTGATCGCGCACCTCCCCGCGCTCACGGCGCTGACCTGCGGCAGCGTCAACAGCTTCCGCCGCCTGATCCCCCGTACGTGGGCGGGCGCGTACGCGGTGCACGGCCCGGACAACCGTGAGGCGGCCGTCCGGGTGTGCTCCCCGGTGGGCGAGTACGGCGAGCCGAACCTGGAGCTGAAACCGTCCGACTCCTCGGCCAACCCCTACCTGTCGCTGGGCGCCGTCATCCACGCCGGCCTCGACGGCATCCGGCGCGGGCTCGACCCGGGCGAGCCCGTCGAGGTCGACCCCGACACGCGCCCCGGCCGCTATCCCCGCCTGCCGGCCTCGCTGGACGAGGCGCTCGACGCGCTGGAGGCCGACGAGGTGCTCATGGAGGCGCTCGGACCGCTGCGGCGCAGCGCGTACCTGGCCGTCAAGCGGTCGGAGGCAGCCGCGTTCGCCGCCAGAGACGTCGCCTACGAGCTCTCCCAGCACCTGCGGGTCTTCTGACCCCCCTTAGCGGACCGGGTGGCCCGCCATCCGGAGCGTCTCCTTGACCTCGGAGATCTTCAGCGTGCCGAAGTGGAACACGCTGGCCGCCAGCACGGCGTCCGCGCCCGCCGCCACCGCCGGAGGGAAGTCCTCCAGCCGGCCCGCGCCGCCGCTGGCGATCACCGGCACCCGCACGGCCGCCCGGACCGCGCGCAGCATCTCCAGGTCGTAACCGTCGAGCGTGCCGTCGCCGTCCATCGAGTTGAGCAGGATCTCGCCCACGCCGAGCGCCTCGCCGCGGGCGGCCCACTCCACCGCGTCGATCCCGGTGCCGCGCCGCCCGCCGTGGGTGGTCACCTCGAAGCCGCTCGGGGTGCCGGGTGCCCGGCGGGCGTCCAGCGACAGCACGACGCACTGCGCGCCGAACCGCCTGGACGCCTCGGTGAGCAGCTCAGGACGGGCGATGGCGGCCGTGTTGAGCGAGACCTTGTCGGCCCCGGCCCGCAGCAGCCGGTCGACGTCCTCGACCGAGCGGATCCCCCCGCCGACGGTGAGCGGGATGAACACCTGCTCGGCGGTCCTGCGCACCACGTCGAGCATCGTCTCCCGCTCCCCGGACGACGCCGTGATGTCCAGGAAGGTCAGCTCGTCGGCGCCCTCCTGGTCGTAGCGCCTGGCCAGCTCGACGGGGTCGCCCGCGTCGCGCAGGTTCTCGAAGTTGACGCCCTTGACCACACGCCCGGCGTCCACGTCGAGACAGGGGATCACTCTTACCGCCACGGTCATGTTCGCAGTGCCTCGATTTCGATCTCTACCAGCATTCTCGGGTCGACCAGCCCGGCCACCCTGACCCCCGTGCAGGCCGGGCGCACCTTCGCGAACACCTCGCGCAGTGCCTGCCCGACGGGGTCGAAGTGGCGCTGCTCCACCACGTAGTAGCGGACCATGACGACGTCCTCGCGCGCCAGGCCGCCCATCAGGACCGCTTCGAGCGCGATGTCGATCGCGGTCAGTGCCTGGTGGTAGGCGTCGCCGATGTGGCGTACCTCTCCGTCAACCGTGGCCGTGCAGCCGGACACGATCACGCGTTCACCCGCCACCACCGCACGGGCGTAACCGTACTTCTCCTCCCAGATGCCACCAGAGAACACCCGGTAACCGGTGCTTTCCATGCCGATGCTGCTGACGCTCATCTCGCCCCCTCCCGACAAGAGCTACGCGCGGACCGCGGCCAGTGCGTTTTCCAGTGTGAACGCGTGAGCGTACAACGCTCTGCCCACGATGGCGCCCTCCAGTCCGTCGGGGACCAGAGAGGCGAGTGCGACCAGATCGTCGAGGCTGGAGACGCCGCCGCTGGCCACCACGGGCCGCTCGGTACGGGCGCAGATGCGGCGGTAGAGGTCGAGGTTGGGGCCCTGGAGCATGCCGTCCTTGGTCACGTCGGTGACCACGTAGCGGGGGCAGCCGTCGGCCTCCAGCCGGTCGAGGACCTCCCACAGGTCTCCGGCGTCCTCGGTCCAGCCGCGGGCGGCCAGCGTGGTGCCGCGTACGTCGAGGCCGACCGCGACCCGGTCACCATGCTCGGCGATGATCTTCCGGCACCACTCGGGGTTCTCCAGCGCGGCCGTGCCGATGTTGACCCGGCGGCAGCCGGTGGCCAGCGCGGCGGCCAGCGACTCGTCGTCGCGGATGCCGCCGGACAGCTCGACGTCGACGTCGAGCCTGCCGATCACGTCGGCGATCAACTCCCGGTTGGTGCCCCGGCCGAAGGCGGCGTCGAGGTCGACGAGATGGATCCACTCGGCGCCCGCCTCCTGCCAGGCGAGCGCGGCTGCCAAGGGCTCGCCGTAGCCGGTCTCCGTCCCGGCCTCGCCCTGCACCAGGCGTACGGCCTGGCCGTCGATCACATCCACGGCGGGCAGCAATACGAGCGACATCAGATCCTCCGGTCGAAAGCGAGGGTCACGACAACGGGTGCGAGCAGCAGGGACAGGATCAGGACGCCGAAGCTGAGCGGGAACGACCCCCACACCAGCCAGACGACCACCTGCACGAGCAGGAATCCCACCCCCACCACGGCGTTTTGTGCCCGGTGGCGGCGGGCCAGCAGCCCGCCCTGGCGGTAGAAGCGCACGGGGCGCGGTGTCAGGCGGGCCAGCAGGGCGTGGCGGCGGGCCCTTCGGGCCTGCCGCTCCTCGTTGGCCCGCATCGCACGCGCCCGCTCCGCCTCCCGCTCGGCTCGGCGGCGCGCGCGTTCTTTGCTCACAGTGTCCTGAGCCAGTTCTTCAGCAGGGCGGCCCCGGCGTCGCCGGACTTCTCCGGGTGGAACTGGGTGGCCATGAGCGGGCCGTTCTCCACCGCGGCCACGAACGGCACGCCGTGCTCGGCCCACGTCACGACGGGCTCGGCGAAGCCGTCACCAGTGCGCAGCACCCACTCGCGCACCCCGTAGGAGTGCACGAAGTAGAAGCGCGTGGCGGCGTCGAGCCCGTCGAACAGCACGCTGCCCGCGGGCGCCTTGACCGTGTTCCAGCCCATGTGGGGGAGGATGGGCGCGTCGAGCCGCTCGACCGTGCCCGGCCACTCGCCGCAGCCCTCGGTCTCCACGCCGTGCTCCACGCCCCTGGCGAACAGGATCTGCATGCCGACGCAGATGCCCAGCACCGGACGGCCCCCGGCCAGGCGACGGCCGACGATCTGGTCGCCGTGCACGGCCTTGAGGCCCTTCATGCACGCCTCGAACGCGCCCACGCCCGGCACGACGAGCCCGTCGCACTCGAGCGCCGCCTCGAAGTCGGGCGTCACCGTCACCTCGGCCCCGGCCCTGGCCAGGGCGCGCTCGGCCGAGCGCAGGTTGCCCGAGCCGTAGTCGAGGACCACGACGTTCTTCTTGCTCACCACCACAGCACCCCCGCCGTGATCGCCATCGCCGCGCCCAGCACGCAGATGCCCGCACCGATCTTGAGACCCTGCCTGGCCAGCGAGAACACACCCCCGATCAGGAACAACCCGATGAAGACCATCGCCACCGCGAGCAGGTTGTCGGTCATAGCACGCCCTTGGTGCTGGGCACGCCGGTCGCGCGCGGGTCGAGCTCGGACGCCTCACGCAGCGCCCTGGCCAGCGCCTTGAACTGGGCCTCCACGATGTGGTGGGCGTTGCGGCCGTAGGGGACGTGCACGTGCAGGCAGATCGCCGCCTGCGCGACGAACGACTCCAGGATGTGCCGGGTCATCGTCGTGTCGTACTCGGGGCCGATCATCGGCGCCATGCCCTCGGGCTCGGAGTGCACGAGGTAAGGGCGGCCGGACAGGTCGACGGTGACCTGCGCGAGCGACTCGTCCAGCGGGCACGACGCGCTGCCGAACCGCCTGATGCCCGACTTGTCGCCCAGGGCCTCGCGGAAGGCGGCGCCCAGCGCGAGCGCGGTGTCCTCGATCGTGTGGTGGGAGTCGATGTGCAGGTCGCCCTCGGTCTTGACGGTCAGGTCGAACAGACCGTGCTTGCCGAGCTGGGCCAGCATGTGGTCGTAGAAGCCGACCCCCGTGGCCACCTCGACCCGGCCGGTGCCGTCGAGGCCGACCTCCACCAGGACCGAGGTCTCCTTCGTGACACGCTCGACGCGACCTACCCGGCTCACAACACTCCTTCCAGGGCGGCGCGGAAGGCCGCCATCTCCTCGCCCGTGCCGATCGACACACGCAACCACTCCGGTGGGCCCACCTCGCGGATGAGCACCCCGCGCGCCAGCAGCCCCTCCCACACCACCCGCCGGTCGGGGAAACGCCCGAACAGCACGAAGTTGGCGTCGGAGTCGGCCACGGCCAGCCCTCTGGCCCGCAGCCACGCCACCGTCTCGTCGCGCTCGCGCCGCAGCGCGTCGACCGTGCCGAGCAGCTCGCCGTGGTGCCGCAGCGCCACCAGCGCCGCCGTCTGCGTCAGCGTGGACAGGTGGTACGGCAGCCGCACCAGCAGCAGCGCCTCCACCACGGCCGGATGCGCGGCCAGATAGCCCAGCCGGGTGCCGGCCATGGCGAACGCCTTGGACATCGTCCGAGTGACGATCAGCCTGGGGTGCTCGGGCAGCAGGGTCAGCGCCGACGGCGTGCCCTCGCGGGCGAACTCGAAGTAGGCCTCGTCGACCACGACCATGCCGGGCGCGGCGGCCAGCACCGCCTCGATGGTCTCCATCGGCTGCGCGGTGCCGGTGGGATTGTTCGGGGAGGTGAGGAAGACGAGGTCGGGGCGGTGCTCCTCGATCGCGGCGGTGGCCTTGCCCGGGTCGAGCGAGAAGTCGTCCTCGCGGAACGCCTTGATCCACTCGGTGTTGGTGCCGCCGGTGATGATCGGGTGCATGGAGTAGGACGGCTCGAAGCCCATCGCGGTGCGGCCGTGGCCGCCGAACGCCTGCAGGATCTGCTGGAGCACCTCGTTGGAGCCGTTGGCGGCCCACACCTGCGCCGTGGTCAGGCCGTGGCCGAGGTAGGCCGCCAGCCCGGCGCGCAGCTCCACCGCGTCTCTGTCGGGATAGCGGTTGAGCTCGCCCGCCCGCTCCCCGATCTCCCTGGCCAGGTCGGCGACCAGCTCGGGCGAGGGCGGGTAGGGGTTTTCGTTGGTGTTGAGCCGGATCGGGACGTCGATCTGGGGGGCGCCGTAGGGCGACTTGCCCCGCAGGTCGTCGCGGATGGGCAGCGCGTCGAGCGTCAGCTCGCCGTCGGTGTCGCGGGGCACGTCACGGGGCAGGTCGCGGTTCACACGGACTCCGTGGGCACTCGCCAGTCGAACCGGGCGCGGATCGCGGCGCCGTGGGCGGGCAGGTCTTCTGCGTCGGCCAGGACCGACACGTGGGCCGCCGCCTCCGCCAGCGCCTCGCGGGTGTAGTCGACGACGTGGATGCCGCGCAGGAACGACTGCACCGACAGGCCGCTGGAGTGGCAGGCGCAGCCGCCCGTGGGCAGCACGTGGTTGGAGCCGGCGAGGTAGTCGCCGAGCGAGACCGGGGCGTAGGGGCCCACGAAGATCGCCCCGGCGTTGCGCACCCGCGCCGCGACCGCCGCCGCGTCGGCGGTGTGGATCTCGAGGTGCTCGGCCGCGTACGCGTCGACGACCGCGAGGCCGTCGTCGATCGAGCTCACCAGCACGATGCCCGACTGCCTGCCGGACAGCGCCTCGGTGATGCGCTCGGAGTGCCGGGTGGCGGACACCTGGCCGGGCAGCTCCTTCTCGACCGCGTCGGCCAGCTCGGGGCTCGTGGTGACCAGCACGGCGGCGGCGATCGTGTCGTGCTCGGCCTGGCTGATCAGGTCGGCGGCGACGTGCACCGGGTCGGCCGTCTCGTCGGCCAGGATGGCGATCTCGGTCGGACCGGCCTCGGAGTCGATGCCGATGCGGCCCTTGAGCAGCCGCTTGGCCGCCGCCACCCAGATGTTGCCCGGCCCGGTCACCATGGTGGCGGGCGGGCACTCCTCGGTGCCGTACGCGAACATGGCCACCGCCTGCGCCCCGCCCACCGAGTAGACCTCGTCCACGCCGAGCAGCGCGCACGCGGCCAGGATCGTGGGGTGCGGCAGACCGTCGTACGCCTTCTGGGCCGGACTCGTCACGGCCAGCGAGCCGACACCGGCCTCCTGGGCGGGCACGACGTTCATCACCACGCTGGAGGGGTAGACCGCGCGGCCGCCGGGGACGTAGAGGCCCACGCGCTCGACCGGCACCCACCGCTCGGTCACGGTGCCGCCGGGCACGACCTGGGTGGTGACGTCGGCCCGCCGCTGGTCGCGGTGGACCAGCCGGGCCCGCCTGATCGACTCTTCCAGCGCCGCCCTGACCTTCGGGTCGAGCTCGGCCAGGGACCTTTCGAGCGCTTCGGCGGGGACGCGGGCGGAGGCGATCTCGACGCCGTCGAACCTGGCGGTCAGCTCCCGTACGGCCGCCGCCCCGCGATGGCGCACGTCGTCGCAGATGGGCCGCACCTTCTCCAGGGCGGCCTCGACGTCGAGCTCGGCGCGTGGCAGCACGTCGCGCAGGCCCTCGGGCAGGGGGCCGCGCATGTCGATACGGGAAATCACCCCCACAGTCTACGGAGTCCGGGCCTGGAGTCATCGTGTATCCACCATCCGGACGCCTGACGGCCGCGGGGCGGCGTTCGCCACGCGCGCCTCCGCGGCCGTCATGACCCCGGACCGGGCCTGCCGGGGCCGGCGCCGTGGCCGTCACGGGGGTACGGCCACGGCCGGGGAAAGCCAGAGGCATGCCTTGTGCCCGGGACTCGCCCCGCCTAACGCGCTGTGCCAAGAAAAATCCTGCGTGATGAAAACGTAACGTTACGTTGTTTTACCTGGAGTCCGTGTCGTGCACGGACGCCACATCCGTCACTCCGGCATCGGCCGTCCCGGCCTGCGGCGGCCGCCCGCGAGCGGCCCGACGCGCCACCCGGGGGCTGCCCGCGAACCCGCCGTTCCCGGCTCCTACCCTTACGCCATGAGACAGTGGCGCGGGCCCGACGGCATCCTGGTCGAGGCGATCATCCTGGACGACCGCCCGCTGCTGCGCGTCTCCCACCGCGTCGACGACCGCACCTACCTGCGCGCCTACTGCTCGACGGTCTCCGAGCTGGCCGACCACGGCGTCGACCTGGCCGAGCTGGTGGAAGACACGCCACTTGACCATCTGTAGACCCCCGTCCGCCACTGTCGATCAAGCGGACGGGGTACGGCATGCACCATGGTTCGGCTGCCGTCCTACTCCCCGATGCTGGCCCAACTCGGGACGCTGACCTCCGTCCAGGGCGACGGCTGGGCCGTGGAGATGAAATGGGACGGCGTACGCGCCCTCGCCTACGTCGAGGACGGCGCCGTCCGCCTGATGTCACGCAACAACAAGGACATCACCGCCGCCTACCCCGAACTGCGGCTCATGGGCGGCGCCACCGGCGGGCACGCCGCCGTGATCGACGGCGAGATCGTGGCGTTCGACGAGGCGGGACGGCCCAGCTTCGAGGCCCTGCAACCCCGGATGCACCAGCGCCACCCGGCGGCCGTGGCCGAGCTGGCCAGGACGGCGCCCGTGACGTTCATGGCCTTCGACCTCCTGCACCTCGACGGCGCGAGCGTGATCGCCCGGCCCTACACCGAACGGCGCGAGCTGCTGGAGGGCACGCTCACGCCCGGCTACCGGTGGGAGGTGCCCGTCTGGTTCGCCGACCACGCCTCGCGGGCGTTCGACTCCTCCCGGCAGCTCGGGCTCGAAGGGGTCGTGTGCAAGCGGATGGGCTCGCCGTACCGGCCGGGGCGGCGTACCGGCGAATGGACGAAGGTCAAGAACGTCAGCACCGTCGAGGTCGTCATCGGCGGCTGGAAGCCCGGCGGCGGACGCCGTTCAGGGATGATCGGGTCGCTGCTGCTCGGCGCGTACGACCCCGGCGGGCGGCTGCGGTACGTCGGCCACGTCGGCACCGGGTTCACCGAGGCCGTGCTGCGTGACCTGGGCGAGCGGCTGGCGCCGCTGGAGCGCCCCGACCCGCCCTTCGACGAGGCGGTGCCGCGCGAGCACGCCAGGGACACGCACTGGGTCACACCGGTGGTGGTCGGGGAGGTGCAGTACGCCGAGGTCACCGGTGACGGGCGGCTGCGGCACCCCTCCTGGCGAGGGCTGCGGCCGGACCGGGAGCCCGCCGAGGCGCGCACCGAACAGCTCCCGCACCGCGACGGCGACGCCGCCGCAGGCTGATCACCGGCTGCCGCCGACCGGCAACCGGCGCTCACCATCCGTGCCCGTGGGCCGATAACCGACACGCACCCCCCTCGCTACTCTTCGTCATCTTATGGTGACTTACAGTGACTGGAAGGTTGTCGAGCCGTTCGGGGGGACACTGTGCAGAAAACACTCGCCACCATGCTGACCACGCTGGCCGGCGTCACGCTCGCACTGCCCGCGGCCGCCGACCGGCCGCCCGCGCCCGCCCAGGCACAGGCGGACCTGCACCCCGCGACGTCCCTGACATCCGGACGCGGGACGCCCTTGTGGGCCGGGCACGAGACCCATTTGCGAGCCGGGCGTGAGACCTCGTTTCGAGCCGGGGACGGGACCCCCTTTCGGGCCGGGCGCGGGACGCCGCTGAACGCCGGTCATGGGACGCCGCTGAAGGCCGATCCGCCGGCGGACGGCCGTGCCGCCGCCGTCGCGGCCGCGGGCGACCGGCGGTGGGGCGCCGAGGCGTCGCCGCTGATGCGTCCCGGGCGGGCGGTGCGTTATTGGACCCCCGGCAAGCAGGCCAGGGCCAGGGCCGCCGAGCTGCCCGTCTCGGGCACCACCACGGGCACCACCACGGGCGGCACCTCGGGCACCGCTCCCGGCACTCCCGCTGGCACCGCCGTCGGCTCCAGGACCGGCGCGACCACCGGCACCACCATCGGCACCAAGATCGGCACCAGGATCGGCGGCGTCGCGACCAGCGCGGTCCGGGACGCCACGCCGCGTTCGGCGACGAGCACCCCAAGGAAGTTCGCGACCTCCGGCGCCGAGCGGACGGCCGTCCTGCGCAGCGTGCCCTCTGCCAAGCGGCTCACCCCCGGCGCGGACGCCAACGGCTACGCCGGTGTCCGCCGCCCCTACACCGCGACGCCCTTCAGCCGCATCAGCGGCCGGCTGTTCTTCGTCAACGCCGGCGGGACCGGCGACTCGTGCAGCGCCTCCGTGGTCCGTTCGGCCGCCGGGCTGCTGATCGTGACCGCCGCCCACTGCGTCTACGGCGTCCCCGAGGGGACGGTGACCGGCCGCTGGCACACCAACTTCGCCTTCGTACCGGCCTACGACGGGCGGGCGGAGAACGTACGGCAGCGCGAACCGTACGGACGGTGGGGCGGGCGGCGCGCGTGGAAACCCGACGGCTACACCGGGATGAGCGGCGGCGACTGGAACTCCATCTACGACATCGCCCTCATCGAGGTCGGCCGCCGCAAGCGCACCCTTCAGGACGAGGTCGGCGCCTTCACCCCCATGCTCAACCAGGGCGGCAGGCACACGATCGCCACCACCGGCTACCCGGGCCTGCTCGGCAGGAAGCCGTACGACGGCCGCGACCAGCTCTGGTGCCTGGCCAGGACCAGGCAGGCGGAGGGGGTCAGCGAGCCGGAGACCATGCTCGCCGCCCGCCACGCCGCCCTGCCCGCGACGACGGGGCGGCTGGAGACGTACAACTGCCATCTGTACAAGGGGCACAGCGGCGGGGCGTGGATCATCAGGGGCACCGGCGACCTGGTCGGCGTGCTATCGGCGGGCACGGAGGACGGCGCGTCCGACGGCAACTCCGTCGCCAACGCGCTCAACCTCGAAGGCTACGGCGCCATCGTCAAGAAGGCCGACCCGCGCGGCGTCTACGACGCGCTGTCGGTCAAGCTGGCCAGGCCCCGCCAGACGTCAGGTCGCGGCCGGTCCGCCACCGTCACGGCCACGGTCACCATGCGCGGGCTGATGGCCGCCGCGCAGGTGCCCGTCACGCTCAAGGTGCCGCCGGGCGTCCGCCTGAACTCCGTCAGCGGCGCCACGTGCCGCATCGACGGCCGGGAGGCCGCCTGCACGATCGGCGCCGTCCGTCCCGGCAGGCCGGTACGCCTGACGGCCCGCACGTACGTCGAGCGGAACTCCGGCCGCAACCTGCCGATCACCGCCCGCGTCACCTCCACCCGCCTGGACCCGACCCAGCGCGACAACACCGACGAACTGCGCCTGTCCGCCCGCGGCTGACTGACGCCCGGACGCCGATCGCCGAGGCAGGGCAGGACGTACGTCAGGCCGCCGCCGCGGGCTCCTTGAGCGCGCGCGACAGCAGCCAGGCCAGCACCGGGAACACGATCAGGCAGGCCAGCGCCGTCCTGAGCGAGGCGGCCTCGGCCACCGCGCCCACCAGCGGGCTGGCCAGGCCGCCCACGCTCACCGCCAGCCCCACGGTGACGCCGCTGGCCGTGCCCACCCGGGTCGGCAGGAAGTCCTGGCCCAGGGTGACGTGGAGGGAGAAGGGGGCGTACAGGGCGATCGAGGAGGCGGCGATGAACGCGTACGCGGCCGGCCCCGGCACCAGCACCACCCCGGCGACCGCGGGCACCGCCAGCGCGTACGCCAGCCGCATCGTACGGACGCGCCCCCAGCGCGCGGCCAGCCGTCCGCCCAGCACCGTGCCCACCGCCCCACCCGCGAACAGCACGAACAACGCCACGGCCCCCGCCGCCCCGCCGCCCATGAACAGGGCCACGAAGGCGCTCAGGCCGACGTACACGACGGAACGGAAGACGATCACCATCGACAACCTGGTGAACGCCGGCCAGTCGTCACTCCCCGCGACCGGCGCCGCGGCCCGCGACCGCGACCCCTGTCCGCCCAGCGCCCTGATCGCGGGCAGCGTGAGCACCGCGCCCAGCACCGCGGGCAGCGCGAGCAGCGGCGAGGCCCCCAGGCCCCACACCGACAGCAGCGGCGTCACCAGCACCGGGGCCGAGGCGAAGCCCAGCGTCCCGCCCAGCGAGAACCAGCTCATCCGCACATGGCTGCCCTCGCTGGCGATCCTGGCCAGCCGGGCGGACTCGGGGTGGTAGGCGGCCACGCCCAGCCCGGACAGGGCCACGGCCAGCCAGGTCAGCACGTACGAGTCCGTCACTCCCCCGGCGGCCACCCCGGCCCCGGACAGGAGCATGCTCAACGGGATCAGCCACGGCATCCGCCACCTGTCGGTCAGCACGCCGAACACGGGCTGCACGATCGACGACAGCAGCGTGGCGGCCAGCACGATGCCGGAGGCGGCGACGTACCCGTAGCCGCGGTCCGCGACCAGGAACGGCACGAGGGCGGGGACCGCGCCCTGGTAGAAGTCCACGGTGGCGTGACCGGCGGCGAGCAGGGGGATCCTGTTCACCCCGTTCACGCTGCGACCCACACTTCGACTCACGCTTCGATGATTTCCCGGCCGCCGCTGGCTCGCTTCCGATAAAATGCCAATCCATGTCGACAATCCGCCACCTGGCCGAGGCGCCCACCGGCCGGCGCCCCCTGGCCTCCGGGGCGGGCATCGACGCGCACCGGCACGACAACCACCAGATCGTGTACGCCTGCCGCGGCGTCCTCTCCGTCACCACCGACGCGGGCACCTGGGTGGCGCCCGCCAACCGGGCGATCTGGGTGCCGTCGGGCACCGTCCACCGGCACCTGGCGCACGGCGACACGGACCTGCGGCTGGTCGGGCTGACGGAGAACCCCCTCGCCCTGGACCGGCCCGCGGTGCTCGCGGTCGGCCCCCTGCTCCGCGAGCTGATCATCGCCTACACCGCCGACCCGGCGGGCGACCGCACCGGCAATCATGCGGGCGAGCAGGCACAGGACGGCGACGGTCGCGGGCACGGGCACTGGCACGGGCACCGCGGCAGGGACGGCAGGGAGCGGGCGCGGCTGCTGGCCGTGCTGCTCGACCAGCTCAGGCGCGCTCCCGAGCAGCCCCTGCACCTGCCCACCGCCAGAGACTCCCGCCTGGCCGCCGTCTGCGACGCCCTGCACCGCGACCCGGCCGACAACAGCACCCTGGCCCGGCTGGCGGCCCGTACGGGCACCAGCGACCGCACCCTCGCCCGCCTGTGCCGGGCCGAGCTGGGCATGAGCTTCCCCCAGTGGCGCACCCAGCTTCGCCTGCACCACGCCCTGCTCCTGCTCGCCGACGGCGAACCCGTCACCACGGTCGCCCATCGGTGCGGATGGGCCTCGGCGAGCGCGTTCATCGACGTGTTCAGGAGGGCGTTCGGCTACACTCCGGGCCGGGCCTTTACACTGTAGATTCGCAACGATCGGACTCCGTGAGCGGCCTGCGCCCCGGTTCGGGCCGGGGTCAGCTCTGCGGGCGCTCGTCCAAGCCGTCGACCCAGCCCATGTCCTCATAGGTGACCTGCAGTGCCGGAGCCGATTGCCCCTGCGGGCGAAACTCGTAGGCGAGCAGCTCCGCGGTGCCGTCGTCCACGATCAGGCGGGACTCGCCCGCGCCGTCCCCGTTGTCCGAGCTGTTCAGCGTCAGGGCGATGCCCGTGCGTCCCAGCGGATCGGTGACCTCTCCCAGTGACTTGATCTCGGGCTGTTCGGCGAGCAGCCGGTAGAGGGCGGAGCGGGTGCCGGGACTGATCGGGCCGGCCAGCAGGTCCTGGGCCGTCGACCACAGGTAGCCGGGGAGTTCCGGCTTGCTCGGCCCCCAGTCGCTTGCGGACTCCTCGTCGAACAGGCGCCGCAGCAGGGTCTCCAGACCGTCCTTCTCGGCCGGCAGCTCCAGCAGTCGCTGGGCGGTGAACCGGTGGGTGCCGATCTGGAAGTAGAGCTGCATGTCGTAGTCGTTGGTCGACGGCTTGCCCTGGGTCAGGTCGGGCGAGCCCAGCTTCCTCCACTCCGTCTCGTCCTCGGGGGAGGCGAAAGCGACCTGCTGGTCCTGGCCGGTGATGGTCCGGTTGCGCGCGCCCTTGCCGAGGGCGTACCAGGTTTCCTGGGTGCTCGCCACGGTCGCCGAGAACGGGGTCTCGCGTTCCCGCTGTCCCGGGTGGTGCGCCGGCTGGACGGTGCGCTGGCGGGTGTACCAGTGGGAGCCCGACTCGGCCGGCTCACGGGCGGCGGTCTCGGCCGCGGCCAGCAGGAAGGACCGGGCGTCCAGAGCGGGTGAACGGGAGGGCTGCGCGGGCCGCGTGCCTTCTCCGGCGTGTGGGGCGCTCGTGCCGGGAACCGCGCTCGGCGGCGTGCCGGCCGGGCCGAGTCCGCCGGCGCCCAGGACCACGACGACGGCTGCCGAGGCAAGGGCCGTTCCGGCGATGGCGCTCACCGCGGCACGGGTCCGCTTGGCGCGGCGTCCCCGGCGCACCAGCTCCGACACGGGTGCGGGCGTGGCCGGTTCACGTTGGGCGAGGGTGCGCAGCGCTTGGGCGAGGTGTTCCCGGTCGTCGTTCATCGTGCCGCCTCCTGGCTTTCCCGCAGAGTCGTGCGCAGCCGCGCCATCGCTCTGGAGTGCTGGTTCTTGACTGTGCCGACCGTGCAGCCGAGGGCCGCCGCGACGGCCTTCTCCGTCAGGTCCTCGTAGTGGCGGAGCACGACGATGGCGCGCTGCCTGCGGGGCAGGGAGAGCAGCGCGCGCCGCAGGTCCTCGTGCGGTTCGTACGGCCCGGACCGGGGATCGGCGTGATCGGGCGGGCTGGCGGTGGGCAGTTCGCGTTGCCGTCGCCGCCACCAGCTCACGTTCCCGTTGACCAGCATTCGTCGCAGGTAGGCATGCGGGTCGGTGGCGCCTACGCGTCGCCACCGCACGTACAGCCGTACCAGGCAGTCCTGGAGCAGTTCCTCGCCCCGGTGCCGGTCGCCGGTGAGCAGGATGGCGACGGCCATGTGCCTGCTCCAGGCCGCCTCGACGAAGGCGGCGTACGCCGCGTCTTCCGTTGGGTCGCTCACATGGCCTCAACGCGGAGGGTGGGGGAAAAGGTTGGCAGCGGGGCAGGACTGTTTTCCGCGTCCGTACGGACGCCCGGGCGGCGGGGCGGGTGCCCTGCACCTGCGAATGCTCGCACATCAGTGCCGGGTGCCGTGACCCGCTAGGGTCGACAGGCATGTCCAGGAAAACCCGAACCGCAGCTCACGGCAACGCCTCGGCTCCGGCTGACGCGTCACGGCACAGCACCGGCGGCACCCCGGCCACCGTGGCGCTGGCCGGCGCGAAGGCCGCGTTCACGCTCCATCCGTACGCGCACGACTCCTCCGCCCTGGCCTACGGCGAGGAGGCGGCGGACGCGCTGGGCGTGCCGTACGAGCGGATCTTCAAGACGCTGGTCGCGGAGGTGGAGAGCGGGCTGGCGGTGGCGGTCGTGCCGGTGGCGGGCAGGCTCGACCTCAAGGCGCTGGCCGCCGCGCTCGGCAGCAAGCGGGCCGCGATGGCCGACGCCGCGAAGGTCGAGCGGGTGACGGGCTACGTCGTCGGCGGCATCAGCCCGCTGGGCCAGCGCAAGCAGCTTCCGACGGTGGTCGACTCCTCGGCCCTCGACTTCGAGACGATCTACTTCTCGGCCGGGAAGCGCGGTCTGCAGATCGAGACCGCGCCCGACAACCTCATCACGCTCACCAGGGCCGTCACCGCCCGGATCGGCAAGACCGCCTGACCCCCGCCACGTCCCCGTCGGCCGCGCCAAGGGCAGCCGTTGCGGCGCCGCTGCCCGCCCCTCCGGCCTTCCCAGGACGGCCGGGCGGCGCTCGGCCAGCCCGTCCCTCCGGGCTATCGGCGGGCCTAAGGGCGGCCGTAGCGGCGGCGTTCGGGCAGACCGTACTCCGCACGGCCGCGCCACGGCCGCTCGGCCGAGCGGTCAGGCCGGACGAACGGGTCAGGCCGGACGTACGGGTTGGGCCGGTCGAACCGGTCCGGCAGGGCGGGGCGCGGCGGCAGGGCCGGTTCGCGGGAGGGCGGCCAGTCCACCGACCGCTCGTCGCGCCCGCGCCGCGGCTGCTCCAGCGACGGCCCCACCTGCCCGAGAAGCCATTCGAAGAGCCGTCGGTGCCGCCCGAAGGGATGGTCACCCTGATTGCGGCGGGCCTCCTCGGCCAGCGCCTCCTCCAGCCCCGGCGTGTGCCCGCCCCCGAAGCGTGACATGTCCGGCGCGGAGAACCCGCGCGGCTCCGTACGCTCCAGGGCCGCCTGCATCGACTGCACCCAGATCGGCCCGGGCAGCGACGCGCCCTGCACCGACCCGTAGTACTGGCCCCCGATCTGCACCCCCTGCAGCGGGAACCGGTACGACCCCCGGATGTCCCCCACGCTCACCGCCGCCGCCAGGTCGGGCGTGTACCCGGCGAACCAGGCCGAGGTGTAGCCGTTGTTGGTGCCGGTCTTGCCGGCGGCCGGCCGCCCGATGCTCTGCCCCTGCATGGTGCCCTTGTCGAACACGCCGCTGAGCACGTGGTTGACCGCGTCCGCGACCGGCCGTTCGATGACCTGGTCGCACGAGGGTGGAACGTGCGTGCGCCGCCCGTCCCGTCCGGTGATCTCGACGATGGCCAGCGGCCGGCAGTAGAGCCCGCGCCCCGCGAGCGCCGCGAACGACGCCGCCACCGTCACCGGATCCATCTCGTTGATGCCGAGCGTGAACGTCGGCACCTCCCGCAGCGGCGCCCCGTCCGCCCGTACGGCGCCGAGCGCCTGGGCCGTACGGACGACGCTGCAGAGCCCGACCTTGCGCTCCAGCATCATGTAGAAGATGTTCACCGACTTCCAGGTGCCGGTCTCGATGCTGTGCGGGCCGCCGGACCCCTCGCCGCTGGCGTTGAGCACGCGCGCGTTGGGGTCGTTGACGGAGCGGCCGGCGCAGTTGCGGTAGCCCTGGGAGGGCGTCATCGAGCCCGGCGTCTGGAAGCCGTCGCCGAAGCGCCACCCCTGCTGCAACGCCGTGGCCAGGGTGAACACCTTGAACGTCGAACCGGCCTGGAAACCCTGCCCGCCACCGTGGGCGATGTCGGCGACCAGGTTGAAGGTGGTCTTGGGGCCGTTCTTGCGGTTGCCGGCGTTGCGGCCGAAGCGCTTGCTGGCCGCCATCGCCCTGATCCTGCCGGTACGCGGCTCCACCATGGCCTCGGCGGCCACCTCGGTGTCCTCGGGCGAGACGTGCTGGCGGATGGCCTGCTCGGCGGCCCGCTGGGCGATCGGGTCGAGGCTGGTCCTGATCACCAGGCCGCCCCTGGCCATCCTGGCCTGCCGTTCCCTGGCCGTGTTGCCGAAGACGGGGTTCGACAGCAGCTCGCGCTGGACGTACAGGCAGTAGAAGGGGTAGTCGCTCTGCTCGCAGCCGCCGGGCTCGGGCCGCAGCCGGATGTTGAGCGGCGTCGCCTTGGCGGCGCCGGCCTCCTGCGGGGTGATCCACTTGAGCCCGGCCATGCGGTCGAGGACGAGGTCGCGGCGCATCTTCAGCCGCGCCCTGTGCGTGTTCCCGAGCGAGGGATCGGTCGAGTACGGCATCCGCAGCGCCCCCGCCAGCGTGGCCGCCTGGGGCAGGCTCAGCCGGGCGGCCGAGGTGGAGAAGAAGCGCCTGGCCGCCGCCTCCACGCCGTGGGCCCCGGCCCCGAAGTAGGCGATGTTCAGGTAGCGCTCAAGGATCTCGTCCTTGCGGTACTTCTTCTCCAGCGCCAGCGCCAGCCGCAGCTCGGTGATCTTGCGCGCCAGGTTGGGCGCGCGGGCCTTGTCGCGTTCGGCATCGCTGCGGGCGCTCTCGACCAGGATGTTCTTGACGAGCTGCTGGGTCAGCGACGAGCCGCCCTGCCGGATGCCGCCCGCCTGGGTGTTGGTGAGCAGCGCCCGGAGCGTGCCCCTGACGTCGAGGCCGCCGTGCTCGTAGAAGCGGGCGTCCTCGATGGCCACGATGGCCTTGCGCATCACGGGCGCGACCGCGCCGAGCCGGACGGCCGTCCTGTTGGCCTCGTAGAACTGGGCGAACTGCCGGCCGTCCTTGTCGAGCAGCCTGGTCACCTGCGCGAGCGGCTCCTCGCGCGGGGCGGGCGGCAGGTCCACGAAGGTGTTCGCGACATCCTTCGCGGCGATGCCACCCCCGCCCACCACCGGCGCGGCCAGCGCTGCCGCCAGCACTCCGCCCAGCGCCCCCGCGAGCCCGAGAGCTCCGACGGATCTGAGTACGGTCACGTCAGATGATCTGCGACGTCCCGATCAGCGGCAAACGTCCGCTTCCAACGTCTTTACCGTTGCCGAGTGATGTTGAGACCCAGCGAGACGAACTGCTCGAACGGCCGGTGGTAGCCGCGCTCGATGTGGTGCACGCCGCGCAGCGTCGACGGCCCGTCGGCCACCGCCGCCGCCAGCACGGCCGAGAACCCGGCCCTGATGTCGGGCAGCGTCACGTCGGCGCCCTTGAGCCGCGACACGCCGCGCACGACGGCCGAGTGGCGGGCGTTGGTGTCGTGGTAGCGGCAGGCGGGGCCGCCCAGGCACTGGTCGAACACCTCGATCTCGCAGCCCATCTTCTGCAGCGCGGGCACGTAGACCAGGCGGTTCTCGAAGACCGTCTCGTGCAGCACCGACATGCCGTGGCTCTGGGTGAACAGCACCATGAGCGGCGTCTGCCAGTCGGTCATGAAGCCGGGGTGGGTGTCGGTCTGGACGGCCGCCGAGCGCAGGCCCTCGGGTGGCGCGGTGGCGCACAGGTACTCGTCGTTGATGTCGAACTGGGCGCCCATCCTGGCCAGCGTGGTGATCGCGGTGACCAGGCGGTCCTGGGGGCAGCCGTGCACGCGTACCTCGCCCTGGGTGACCAGGCCCGCCGCCAGGTACGAGAACGCCTCGATGCGGTCGCCGGTCAGCCAGGTGGAGGCGCCGCGCAGCCGTTCGACGCCCTCGATCACGATCCTGCGGTCGGGCGACAGCTCGATCCTGGCCCCCATCCGCTGCAGGAACAGCGCCAGCTCCACCACCTCGGGCTCCATGGCCGCGTTCTTCAGCACGGTCTTGCCCTCGGCCAGCACCGCCGACATCAGCACGGTCTCCGTGGCGCCCACGCTCGGGTACGGCAGCTCGATCCGGGTGCCGTTGAGCCGCTTGGCCTTGGCGAAGATGCCGGTGTCGCCCACCTCCACCTCCGCGCCCATCGCGCGCAGGGCCTCGACGTGGAAGTTCACCGGCCGCCGCCCGATCGGGTCGCCGCCGACCAGCGGCACGAACGCCTCGCCCGCCAGGTGCAGCAGCGGGCCGAGCATGAGGATCGGGATCCGGTTCAGGCCGGTGAACGCGGCGGGCACGCGCGGCTCGATCTCCGTGCCCTGCTCGATCCTGATCTCCGTGCCCGAGATCTCCACGTGGATGCCGAGGGCCCGCAGCATGGCGGCGGTGATCTCGACCTCGCCCACCTCGGGCGCGTTGTGGATGCTGCTCTCGCCGGAGCCGAGCATGGCCGCGACCATGTGCTTGGACACGCCGTTCTTCGAACCGCGCACTTCGACGTCACCCCGGAGCGGGCCGGAGGGTTCTATGAGCCAGACCTCTTCTGCAATCACGGAGCGAGCCTAGCCGGGGGATACCATCGAGCTGATTCGGACGTACATGTGAGGGGGAGTGGCGTGGCGAGGGAAGTACGCGCTTTTGCGGTAACTGTCCTCACACTCGCCGCTCTCGGGGTGGCCGCCGGCCTGGTCTGGTCCGGGCTGACGCCGCGCGCTCCCTACCAGGTCACCGAGCAGGGCACGACCGTGCTCGCCGACCCCGCCACGCAGGCGCTGATCGCGGCCGACGGCTGGTACGCGGTGATCACGGGCGCGCTCGGGCTGCTGTGCGGCGGGGTCGCCTGGTTCAGCGGGCGGCAGTGGATGCTGCCGGTGCTGCTGGGGCTGTGCGCGGGCGGCGTGCTGGCCGCGTTCCTGACGTTGTGGACGGGCACCACGTTCACGATCGGGGCGGTCACGGTCGAGGCCGCCGCCGCGCCCGGGGTCAAGGTCGTCCCAGGCGCGCTGCGGCTGACCGCCTCCGGCGTGCTGGTCTCGTGGCCGTTGCTGGCCGTGGGGTTCTTCGGGCTGCTGGAGGGCATGCACGGCTACCGGGAGTCGCCGCTGCGGCATCCGTACGGGATCGGGCCCGACCTGGGCGAGCGCCGCTAGAGCGGGGGCCTGCGCAGGCCGTGCCCCGTCGCCTGCTCGAAGGCGCGCGCCACCCGCAGCACCCTGGCGTCCTCGAACGGCCGCCCGACGATCTGCACGCCCACCGGCAGGCCGTCGGGGGTGAACCCGGCGGGCACCGACGCGGCCGGCGCGTGCAGGACGCTGATCCAGTACGCCGAGCGCATCCACGACAGGTAGTCGGGCAGCCTCTCCCCGTTGATCTCGCCGACGTACGGGTGCTCGACCGGGAACGGCGGCACCTGGCTGACCGGCGCGATGAGCACGTCGTAGGTGTCGAAGAAGGCGGCCATGCGCTGGTAGAGGCGGCTGCGGGCCACCTCGGCGCGGGCCAGGTCGGCGCCGGTGACCCGGCGGCCCTGCTCGACGTTCCAGGCCGTGTTGGGGCCCAGGCCGCTCTTGTCGCCGTGGGCGAGCAGGTAGTACCAGGCCCGGTAGGTCCTGAAGGCGTCCTCGGCGCCGCTCAGGTCGAGCTCGACCTGCTCGACCCGCGCGCCGAGCCGCTCGAACACGGCGGGCGCGGCAGCGGTGACCGCCGCCGTGGCCGCGTCGACCGGCAGCCCGCCCAGGTCGGGGCTCCACGCCACGCGCAGCCCCGCCACGCCCTGCTCGGGCTCGGGCGCGAAGACCTCCTTGATCGAGTACGGCGAGCGCCGGTCGAACCCGGCGATGGCCCCCAGCATCAGCGTGACGTCGTCGACCGTCCTGGCCATCGGTCCTGGCACGGCCAGCGTGTACCAGGCCGCGAGGTCGGACGGGTCGGGGACGCGGCCGGGCGTGGGCCGCAGCCCGACCACGTTGCAGAACGAGGCCGGGTTGCGCAGCGAGCCGCCCATGTCGGAGCCGTCGGCCAGCGGCACCAGGCCGGCGGCCAGCGCGGCGGCCGCTCCCCCGCTGCTGCCTCCGGCGGACCTGTCCAGGTCGTAGGGGTTCCTGGTGGCGCCGAACACCTCGTTGACGGTGTGGGAGCCGGTGCCGAACTCCGGGGTGTTGGTCTTGCCCACCGTGACGGCCCCCGCCGCGCGCAGCCGCCGGACGATCACGTCGTCCTGGTCGGGGACGTGCTCGGCGAACAGCGGCGACCCGTACGTGGTGCGGATCCCGGCCGTGTCGACCAGGTCCTTGTGCGCCACCGGCACGCCGTGCAGCGGCCCCAGGGGCAGCTCCCCGGACCGCGCCGCCCCGGACCGCGCCGCCCCGGACCGCGCCGCCCCGGACCGCGCCACCTCGGACAGGGTCGCGTCGGCCGCCCTGGCCGCGTCGAGGGCGCGCTCGGCGGCCAGGGTGACGATCGCGTTGAGGCGGGGGTTGACCTCTTCGATGCGGTCGAGGTGGGCCTGGAGCACCTCCACGGCGCTGACCTGCCGGGTCTTGATCAGGCGGGCCAGCTCGGTGGCGGTCAGGTAGTGCAGTTCGCTCACCCTGCGATCCTCCCCCACCGCCACCCGGGAGGCGACGGCGAGGGTTGCCAACGACGCGCAGCGAACCCGGACGACACACCCAGGCCACGAACACCCAGACGCCGAACCCAGACGCCGAACTCGGCGGATGCCGCGCCCAGGCGTCGAACTCGGACGGTGAGGTCAGGCGCCCAGGCAGGCCGGGCCGAGGAGCTGTTTGAGGTCGCCCATGAGCGCCGGCGACGGCGTGACCCGCAGACGGTCACCAACCCGCATCACCGTCGTCCTGGGGCCGTTGTGCACCTGGAGGTGCACCTCCGACGTGCCCGGGTGCGTCGTCAGGATCTCCTTCAGCCGGCCCACGACCGGCGGCGTGCAGCGGGTCAGCGGCAGGCTCACCAGCAGCGGCCCCCCGGCCTCCTGGGTCAGGTCGGGCGCGGTCACCTCCATGGCGATGACCTTCGCGACGTCCTCGCGCTTGTCGATGCGCCCCTTGACGAAGACGATCGCGTCTTCCGCCAGGATCGTCGAGCACAACTGGTACGCCGACGGGAAGATCATCACCTCGATCGAGCCCGCGAGGTCCTCGAGCTGGGTCAGCACCCAGGTGTCGCCCTTCTTGGTGACCTTGCGCTGCACCCCGCTCAGGATGCCGCCCACGGTCACCACCTGCCCGTCGGCCCGGCTCTCGTCCTGCACGGCCGCGATCGAGCAGTCGGCCCCGGCGGCCAGGATGTGCTCGACGCCGAACAGCGGGTGGTCGGACACGTAGAGGCCGAGCATCTCCCGCTCGAACTGCAGCAGCGTGTTCTTGTCCCACTCCCCGACCGGGATCTGCACGTCGAAGGTCTGGTCCTCGCCGCCGTCGATCGCCCCGAAGAGGGAGTCCTGGCCGATGGCCTCGTTCTTCTTGATGTCGATGATCGCGTCGACGGCCTGCTCGTGCACCATGACCAGGCCCTTGCGCACGTGGCCCAGCGAATCGAACGCCCCCGCCTTGACCAGCGACTCGATCACGCGCTTGTTGCAGACGATGGCCGGCACCTTGCGCAGGAAGTCCTTGAAGTCGGCGAAGCGGCCCTTCTCCTTGCGCGCGGAGATGATGCCGTCGACGACGTTGGCGCCGACGTTGCGGACGGCCGACAGGCCGAAGCGGATGTCGGTGCCGCGCGGGGTGAAGTCGAAGTCGGAGTCGTTGACGTCGGGCGGGAACACCTTGATGCCCATGCGCCGGCACTCGTTGAGATAGAGGGCCGACTTGTCCTTGTCGTCCTTGACCGACGACAGCAGCGCGGCCATGTAGGCGGCCGGGTGGTTGGCCTTGAGGAAGGCGGTCCAGTAAGCGATGAGGCCGTAGGCGGCGGTGTGGGCCTTGTTGAAGGCGTAGTCGGAGAACGGCAGCAGGATGTCCCACAGCGCCTTGATCGCGGCGTCGGGGAAGCCGTTGTCCTTCATGCCCTGCTCGAAGGAGGCGTACTGCTTGTCCAGCTCCGACTTCTTCTTCTTGCCCATCGCGCGGCGCAGCAGGTCGGCGGCGCCGAGCGAGTAGCCGGCCACGCGCTGGGCGATGGCCATGACCTGCTCCTGGTAGATGATCAGGCCGTAGGTCGTGTCGAGGATGTCCTTCAGCGGGTCGGCCAGCGCGGGGTGGATCGGCGTGATCTCCTGCTGGCCGTTCTTCCGCAGCGCGTAGTTGGTGTGGGAGTTGGCGCCCATCGGGCCCGGCCGGTAGAGGGCGAGGGCCGCGGAGATGTCCTCGAAGTTGTCGGGCCGCATCAGGCGCAGCAGCGAGCGCATGCCGCCGCCGTCGAGCTGGAACACGCCCAGCGTGTCGCCCTTGGCCAGCAGCTCGTAGCTCTTGCGGTCGTCGAGCGGCAGCGCGAGCAGGTCGACCTTCTCCCCCGTGGTCGACTCGATCATCTTGAGACAGTCGTCCATGATGGTGAGGTTGCGCAGGCCCAGGAAGTCCATCTTGAGCAGGCCGAGCGTCTCGCAGGTCGGGTAGTCGAACTGCGTGATGATCACGCCGTCGGAGTCGCGGCGCATGATCGGGATGTGGTCGGTCAGCACCTCGCGCGACATGATCACGCCCGCGGCGTGCACGCCGGTCTGCCGGATCAGGCCCTCGAGACCCTTGCCGAGGTCCATCGTCGCCTTGACGTCGACGTCTTCCTCGTAGAGCTTGCGCAGCTCGCCGGCCTCGGCGTGCCGCGGGTGGTCCTTGTCGAAGATGCCCGACAGCGGGATGTCCTTGCCCATGACGGCCGGCGGGAACGCCTTGGAGACGCGGTCGCCCAGCGCGTAGGGGTAGCCCAGGACGCGGCCGGCGTCCTTGATGGCGGCCTTCGCCTTGATGGTGCCGAACGTGGCGATCATGGCGACCTTGTCGGCGCCCCACTTCTCGGTCACGTAGCGGATCACGTCGCCGCGCCTGCGCTCGTCGAAGTCGATGTCGACGTCGGGCATGGACACGCGCTCGGGGTTGAGGAAGCGCTCGAAGATCAGGCCGTGCGGGATCGGGTCGAGGTCGGTGATGCCCATCGCGTACGCCACCAGCGACCCCGCCGCGGACCCACGCCCCGGGCCGACCGGGATGCCGTTTTCCTTGGCCCACATGATGAAGTCGGCCACCACGAGGAAGTAGCTCTGGAAGCCCATCTGCTCGATGATGCCGATCTCGTACTCGGCCTGCTTCTTGTGCTGCTCGTCGTAGCCCTCGGGCCAGCGCCTGGCCATGCCCTCCCAGACGGACTGGCGGAAGAACTCGCTCTCCGTCATGCCCTCGGGGATCGGGTAGGTCGGCATGAGGTTCTTGAACTCGAAGAACCCGGCGGGATCGACCCGCTCGGCCACCAGCAGCGTGTTGCGGCAGCCCTCGGCCCACAGGTCGGAGGAGTCGACCGCGCGCATCTCGTCGGCGGTCTTGATGTAGTAGCCGCTGCCGTCGAAGCGGAACCGGTCGGGGTCGGACAACTGCTTGCCGGTCTGGATGCACAGGAGGGCGTCGTGGGAGGGGGCGTCGGACTCGTAGGTGTAGTGCGAGTCGTTGGTGACCAGCGGCGGGATGTCCAGCTCATGGCTGATGCGGGTCAGCCCGTCGCGGACGCGGCGCTCGATGTCCAGGCCGTGGTCCATGATCTCCAGGAAGAAGTTGTCCTTGCCGAAGATCTCCTGGAACTTCGCGGCGGCTTTGAGCGCCTCGTCGTACTGGCCCAGCCGCAGGCGCGTCTGCACCTCGCCCGAGGGGCAACCGGTGGTGGCCATGAGGCCGTCGGCGTGCTCGGCGAGCGTGTCGGCGTCCATGCGCGCCCACTTGCGCACGAACCCCTCGGTGTAGGCGCGCGAGGACAGCCGCATCAGGTTGTGCAGGCCCGTCTTGTTGCGCGCCCAGATCGTCATGTGGGTGTAGTAGCCACCCGCCGAGACGTCGTCCCGCTTCTGGTGCGGCTCGCCCCACAGCACCGGCTTCTTGTTGTGCCGCGACTCGGGCGCGACATATGCCTCGATGCCGATGATCGGCTTGATCCCGGCGGTCGTGGCCTGCTTGTAGAAGTCGTAGGCGCCGTGCATGTTGCCGTGGTCGGTGATCGCGATCGCGGGCATGCCCAGGTCGCCGACCTGCTTGAACATCTGCTTGAGGCGGGCCGCCCCGTCCAGCATCGAGTATTCGGTATGGACGTGCAGATGGACGAACGAGTCGCTGGACGACATGGAGCGGCGCCTCCCGGTCTCGATGGCGGTGTGTGCTGGCGGTGGTGTGATCCGACTCTAGTGGGCCCGGCCGACATCCCGGAGCCGCCTCGCGCCCCCGTTCAGACCGGCGTGCCGGGGCCGCCGCGGCCAGCAGCGCCGATATCCTCGAACTCACCCAAGGTAGTCAAGGAGTCACTCGGTGCGCACGCAGTCGGACGAGGGATACAGCCACGCGCTGGGCAACCGCCAGGTTCAGATGATCGCCATCGGCGGGGCGATCGGCGTGGGGCTGTTCCTGGGCGCCGGGGGGCGGCTGGCCGCCGCCGGGCCCGCCCTCGTGCTCTCGTACGCCGCCGCCGGGCTGGCGGCGTTCTTCGTCATGCGGGCGCTGGGCGAGCTGGTGCTCTACCGCCCCGCCTCCGGCTCGTTCGTCGAGTACGCCGGGGAGTTCATCGGCCCGTGGGCGGCCTTCGCCAGCGGCTGGATGTACTGGGTCAACTGGGCCTTCACCGGCATCGCCGAGCTGACCGCGATCGCCGCGTACATCCACTACTGGGCCCCCGCCTTCCCCGAGTGGCTCACCGCCCTGATCTCCCTGTGCTTCGTCCTGGTCGTCAACCTGCTGTCGGTGCGGCTGTTCGGCGAGCTGGAGTTCTGGTTCGCCATGCTCAAGGTCCTGGCCATCACGGTCTTCCTGGTGGTGGGCCTGGTGCTGGTGGTGTTCGCGGTGGGCGAGGCGGGGCCGGGCAACCTGGTCTCGCACGGCGGGTTCTTCCCGACCGGGTTCCCCATGGTGCTGATGAGCCTGCAGTCGGTGGTCTTCGCGTACGCCTCGATCGAGCTGGTCGGCATCACGGCGGGCGAGACGGCCAGGCCGCACGAGGTCATGCCGCGGGCGATCAACGGCGTCGTGTGGCGCATCGCGATCTTCTACGTCGGCTCGGTGGCGCTGCTGTCCATGGTGCTGCCGTGGACCGCCTACCGGGCGGACACCTCCCCCTTCGTGACGGTCTTCTCCGGGCTGGGCGTGCCGTGGGCGGCCGACGCGATGAACCTCGTCGTCATCACCGCCGCCCTGTCGTCCTGCAACTCCGGCCTGTACGCCACGGGCCGCATCCTGCGCTCGATGGCCATGAAGCAGGAGGCCCCCCGCTTCGCCGGCGTGCTCAGCTCCCGGCACGTGCCGACCGGCGGCATCCTGTTCACCGCGATCATGTTCCTGGGCGGGGTGGCGCTGTTCTACTTCCTGCCCGAGCGGGCCTTCAACATCGCCACCGCCGTGGCCTCGCTCGGGGTGGTCACCACGTGGGGCGTGCTGGTGTGGTGCCAGACCCGCCTGCGCCGCGCCGGTCACCGCTCGACCTTCCCGATGCCGGGCTCGCCCTACACCAACTGGCTGACGCTGGCGTTCCTGGCGCTGGTGGTGCTGCTGATGCCGTTCGCCGACCAGGACCAGCGGGTGGCCTTCTACCTCATCCCCGTCCTGGCGGCGGGCATCGCCGTGGGCTGGCTGATCGTACGCCGCCGCGGCGCCGCCCGCACCGCGCGCCTGCCGCCCGAGCTGCACCCCGACCCGCCGCGCGCCGTCTGAGCCCTGTCTCCGCCTGAGCCCGGCCGCCTAGCGGAAGGAAAGTCGGGCGCCCGCGCCGATCATCGGCTGGGTAGTCTCGATGGCGCAGCCAGAAGGAGTCGCCGCTCGGGAGGTCGCGCTGGACGGGGCGAGACGGAAGATCGTCCAGGTCGCGGCGGCGGCCGCGACGGGTGTCGCACTGGCGCTGGCGTGCCTGGCGCTCGACGTCTTCCCGAAACTGGCGTGCGCCGTGCTGGACGCGGGCTGTCCCACCGAGCGGGCGCCCGCCGGGGCGCTGCCGCAGGTCACCCGGCTGACGGCCGTGCAGGTGGCGCAGAGCGGGGCCTACGTGGCGCTCGGCGACTCCTACTCCTCCGGCGAAGGGGTCTACGACCTCGACAAGGAGCCGGTCAACGACGGGGCCGACCGCTGCCATCGGGCCACGGGCTCGTACGTGCCGCTGGTGGCCGAGACGTACCGGTTCGGCGGCGGCACCGCGTTCTACGCCTGCAGCGGCGCCACCACCCGCCAGATCCTGACTGGCCAGCACGGCCAGCCTCCCCAGATCACCCGGGTGAGCGGTGACGCGAGCCTGGTGACGCTGAGCATCGGGGGCAACGACGCCGGGTTCTCGAAAGTGCTGACCGGCTGCATCGTCAAGCTCCCGTGGTCGTCGGCCTGCGTCGACCAGGACGCCGCCGTCAACCGGCGCATCGACGAGCTGCGGACGAGCCTGCTCAAGGTGCTCAGGGAGCTGCGCGTGCGAGCGCCGCAGGCACGGGTCGTCGTGCTCGGCTACCCCAGGCCCTTCCCCGCCGACCCGGTGGCGAGCGTCGACAACCTGAGCGTGGCGGACCAGCGCTGGCTGAACGGCGTGACGCGGCGCCTCAACGACACGGTGGGGTCGGTGGTGGCCGAGTTCGACCGGGCGATCGCCGCCTTCGGGGCGCCCGGCAGCGCCGAGTACGTGGACGCCTACGAGGCGTTCACCGGCCACGAGGTGGGGCAGCCGCAACCGTTCCTGAACGGGCTGGCCATGGACATGGAGGAGCTGAAGGTCAACGCCCGCAGCTACCACCCGACGGGCGACGGCTACCGCCGCTTCGCCGAGCTGATCACCGGGCAGATCGCCCGGGGGCCTGGCCGCCCGATGAACAACTTCCACCTGACCACCACCCCCAGCTCCCCACGCCCCTGACGGCCACCGCCCCCGCACAGCCGCCCCCGCCTCCGACGCCACCGCTCTCGGGTGCGGCGCTCATCGGCCCGCGCGTTCCTCGGCCAGGTGCAGGCCGGCCTCGATGACGGCGTTCATGATCGCGGCGAGCCGCGTCTCGCCCAGCGACGGCGCCCGTACGGCCATCCGCGCGACGAGCGCGCGCTCCCTGGCCAGGTCGCGCCCGGCGAACCCGCCGACCGGCTTGATCCGCTGCACGATCCCCGCCAGCCCGGCCCGCCGCTCCAGCAGCGTGGCCAGCGCCGCGTCGACCCGGTCGATCGCCTCGCGGCACTCCGGCAGCGTGGCGGGCGTCTCCTCGCGCAGCAGCCCGCCCACGACCGTCACGGCCTCCTCGGCGACCAGCCGGTCCGCCGCGCCGGTGATCAGCCCGTCGGCCCC